>DATCBF010000190.1:0-6607 GCA_036512025.1 Solirubrobacterales bacterium | reverse complement strand
AGGCTCGCCCGCTCCACGCCTCCGCTTCCTAGCCGGTGTAGCCGGCGGACTTGAGGTAGGCCGCGGCTGCTTCCTTCGGGGTCTGCTTTTCGAGTTCGACCCGGGCATCGAGCTCCTGCATGACCGGGAGGGTGAGGCCTTTCTGGACCTCGACGATCGTCTTTTCGTAGTCGGGGCCCGCTTCTTCGGCGACCGAGTCTTTGGTCACGAAGATGACGTTGCCGGCCGGGAAGACGTGCTTGTCGTCTTCGAGGATCACGAACTTGTCGCTTTCGGCCGAGAGCTGCGGGTCGGTGGTGAAGAGGATCGAGAGGTCGGCCTGGCCCTTTTCGAGGACGGTGTAGCGGAGGCCGATGTCGACCGGGTGGAATGACTTGAACTTGAGGCCGTAATACTTTTCAAGCCCGGCCAGGCAGTCGATCCGCTCGCGGCACTCGGGTGAGCCGTAGAGGCTGAGCTTTTCGGACACGCCTTCAAGGTCGGAGACGGTTTTGAGGCCGTACTTTTCCGCCGTCTTCTTCAGTGTGCCGACCGCGTTGGCGCTGGCGAACGGGGTCGGAGGGAAGGCGGTCAGGCCTTCCTTTTCGAATTCGGCTTTGGCCTTTTCGTAGGCGGCCGTGGCGCCGGCGGGAACTTCTTCGGGTTCGACGCCGAAGAACGAGGTCAGCGCCGTGCTCGCGTACTCGGGGTAGCCGGAGATCGTGCCGGACTTGACCGCCTGGTGTGCCACCGTTTCGGAGCCGAGGCTGAGGTCGCTCTTGGCCTTATAGCCGGCTGCCGAGAGGGCCTGGGTGAAGATTTCGCCGAGGATTTCCTGTTCCGGGAAGTTCTTCGAACCGATCGTCAGGCTGACCTTGGCGTTCTTGGGGTTGGAGACGATCGCGCCGCCGCCTTCGCCCCCCGATTCGCTGCTGCTGGAGCTGTCGCTGCTGGAGCCGCAGGCGGTAACGCCGGCTGCCAGCGCCAGTGCCAGCAACCCCGCCATGGCTGCCCGCAGCCTCTTATGGTCGATCCTCACTTGCTTCCTCCTTGGTGTGTTTTCGGACAAGTCACGTGGTTTTCAGTTTCAGTTTCAGACCGTCAGGGGTGATGCGGCGCTGAATCACAGAGAGCGCGAACTCCAACAGCAGCGCCAGCAGGGCGACCATGATCGCCCCTGCCAGAACCCCGTTGTTGCCGTAAACATTCTTGTTGATGATGAAGTCGCCAAGGGTCAGAACGCCTGCCAGCGGGGCGATCGTCGCGGTAGCGACGATCGCGATCGTCGCCCCACGGATGCCGCTCATCACCGTCGGTATCGCCAGCGGCAACTCGACCTTGCGCAGGATCTCGAACTCGGTCATGCCGATGCCGCGGGCGGCGTCGACCGTGGAGCGGTCGACCTGGTGGATGCCGACGAAGGTGTTGGCGAGGATCGGCGGGATGCCGAGCACGGCGAGGGCGATCATCAGGTTCAAAACCCCGACCCCGATTGCGGCGGCCATGAAGGCGATCAGCGCCAGCTCCGGGACCGCTCGGCCGGCGTTGCCGATCGCGGTCGCGAAAAGCTCGCCGCTGCCGCGGTGGCCAAGGTAGAGGCCGATCGGCAGCGCGATCACCAGCGATAACGCCAGCGCCAGCACGGTCAACTCGAGCTGTTTGAGGGCGAGTTCGATCACCTGGTCGATGCCGCCGACGGTCTTGCCGCCGGTGACGTTCGAGGTCTGTGGAGTGAAGATGAATTCGATCGCCCCCTTGACGGAGGCGAGCACCGGCTGAGGGAGAAGGGCGCCGATCATGTGGTTTCCACTCGCCGCCAGGGCGTCAGCAGACGCTGAACCACGAACAGGATCAGGCCAAAGGCAATTGCCATCAGGAAGGCGATGCCGCCGGCGAGGATCAGGTTGGTCTTAAAGCTCAGATCCGACTTGATCAGCGTGCCCAGCCCGCCGCCACCGGCAAACACCGCCAGGGTCGCGATCGCGACGGTGCTGACGGTCGCGATCTGCAGTCCGGTGACGATCTCCGGCGTCGCCAGCGGCAGCTCGACCTTCCAGAGGATCTGGCGATCGGTCAGGCCCATGCCGCGCGCCGCGTCCTTGACCGAGGCCGGCACGTTTGCCAGTCCGACCATCGTGTTGCGGTAGATGATCTGCAGGGTGTAGATGCTGAGGGCGGCGATCGCGGTGTCGCGACCCCGCCCGGCGAGTGGTTCCAGCAGGAAGAAGAAGGCGACGCTGGGGATCGTGAAGAGAATTCCGGTGCCGATCAGCAGCGGCGTCCGTAGCCAGCGACGGCGATGCGCAAGCAGTGCGAGGGCGAAGGCGACGATAAAACCGATCACGACCGAGAAGACGACAAGTTCCAGGTGCTGGACCGTTGGCGTCGCGTAGCGGCCGATGTGTTCCCTCGCCCAATCCCAGCAGAAGAGCTTGGAAGGAATGGCCTGGCAGGAGCGGTTGGCGCTGTCGCGATGGTGGATGAAGCCTTCGCCGACTTCACCGACCGCGGCCAGCAGCGCCGGGCTAGCCATGCGGCCGCTCCACCGCGCCATGCTCCTCGGACTTCGCCGCCGGGGATTTGAGGAACTCGGAGATGATCTCGACTGAGAGCACGCCGACGATCCTTCCCTCGCGGTCGGTCACCGCCGCGTACTGGGCCTCGCCCTGGAGCAGGTCGGCGAGGGCGTCGCGCATGATGTCGTCGCGGTCGAGCAGCGGCCCCAGTGGCGAGTCGGGTTTGCTCGGCACGACCTCGGCGGTGAGGTCTCGCTCCGAGAGCCAGCCCAGCGGCCGCCTCTGGCTGTCGACCAGCAGCGGATAGGGGACCTCGACGTCGGGCGCGCTCAGCTTCGCCCGCACCTCCGCCGTCGGCTGGCCCACGTAGGCCAGCGGCGCCTCCCAGAGGTCGATGTCGGAGACCCGCATCAGCGCCAGCCGCTTCAGGGCCCGGTCGGCGCCGACGAAGTCCTCGACGAACTCGTCGGCCGGCGCCATCAGCAGCTCGGCCGGGGTCGCAAACTGGGCCAGCTTGCCGCCCTCGCGCAGGATCGCGATCCGATCGCCCATCTTGATCGCCTCGTCGATGTCATGGGTGACGAAGAGGACGGTCTTGCGGACCTCGGCCTGGAGTCGCAGGAACTCGTTCTGCAGGCGCTCGCGGTTGATCGGGTCGATCGCGCCGAAGGGCTCGTCCATCAGCATCACCAGCGGGTCCGCGGCCAGCGCCCGGGCGACGCCGACCCGCTGCTGCTGGCCGCCGGAGAGCTGCGTCGGGTAGCGCTCGCCGAGGTCGGGGTCGAGCCCGATCAGCGCCAGCAGCTCGGTTGTCCTGGCCCGGGTTCGGTCCTTGTCCCAGCCCAGCAGCTGGGGCACGGCGGCGATGTTCTCGGCGATCGTGCGATGGGGGAAGAGGCCGATCTGCTGGATCACGTAACCGATCTCGCGCCGCAGCCGGGCCGGGTCTCGATCCTTGACCGACTCCTCGCCGATCAGGATGTCGCCTTCGCTGATCTCGACCGTGCGGTTGACCATCCGCATCGCCGTCGTCTTGCCGCAGCCGGAAGGCCCGACCAGGACGCAGATCTCCCCGGCGGGGACCTCGAGGGTGAGGCGATCGACCGCGGCCACGGTGGACTTGCCGTAGCGCTTGGTGGCGGCCTCGTATCGAACGGAGGAGGCTCCAGACTGGGACTGTGACTCGCTAGTGACCTCTACCTCGGGCACTTGAAGCGAGCCTATACCCCTTCGTACACGAATCAGTCGCCGCAGTGCGAGGCGGGCTGTCCCCTGGTCAGCCAGAAGAAGGCGGCAAAGATCGCCGTGGCGAGGAGGTTGAGAGCGAGCTTGTAGTCGAGCTGAACCGAGCCGAAGATGTCGTTGCGGCTGGGCCGGGTGGTCGGGATCAGGCGCAGGCCGCTGAAGAGGGCGTCGACCGCCAGCGCCGCGGCGATCATCGTCACCAGCATCAGGGCGACGATTCGCAGCGTGAACGGCCAGCCGTAGTACTTGCGGTAGATGGCGATGATCGGCAGCACGATCAGGTCGGCGAAGATGAAGGCCATCACCCCGGCGAAGGAGATGCCTCCGGACCACAGCACCGCCGCCAGCGGGATGTTGCCGACCGAGCAGACGAAGCTGAGGACGGCGATCAGGGGGCCGACGACAACGTTCTCCAGCGCGTTCAGCCAGCCGGGCGCGTTGCTGAGAAAGAGGCTGTTGAAGAAGTCGTTGCCGAGCAGGCCGATGAAGCCGGCGAGCAGGAAGCCGATCGCGATCTCCTTGTAGAGCATCTTCCAGTCGTGGCGGAAGTTGTGGGCGACGTCGGTCCAGGCGGCGGCCGAGGCCAGTCGCTGCCGCCAGCCCAGCTCCTGCCCCGCGGTGTGGTGGACGTGGCCGGTATCCGCCGCCTGGGCGTGCTCGCGCGCCTGCTGCTCCAGCCGTGGTGAGACGAAAAAGCGCAGCAGCACCGTCATCAGCACGATCATCGTGATCCCGCCCACGTACTCGGCCAGCGTGAACTGCCAGCCGATCAGGACCCAGAGCACCAGCCCCAGCTCCCAGACGAGGTTGGTCGAGGCGAACTGGAAGGCCAGCGCCGAGGCGGCCGAGGCGCCCTTCTGAAAGAGCGACTTGGCGATCGCGATCGCCGCGTAGGAGCAGGACGAGGAGGCGGCGCCGAGCCCTGTGGCCCAGACGACGGGCTTGGGCCCCTTCCCGGAGAGGGCCGACTCGATCCGCTCGCGCGGCACCCAGGCCTGGACCACGCCGGAGATCGCGAAGCCGAGGACCAGCGCCCACCAGACCTCGTAGGCCATCAGGAAGGACTGCTTGAAGCCTTCGGCGATTGTGCTGAGGACGTCGCCCATGGCCTCAGTATGTGAAAGCCGTCAAGCCGTCCGGGTGGGGCCGAGGCCGAGCCGCTCGGCTCGCTCGGCGGCGCGGGAGACGATCTCCTCGAGTCCCGGCAGCTCGCCGCCGCGCATCAGCACCCGGCCGCCGACGACGGTGGTGTCGACGATGGCGCCGCTTGCCGCGTAGACCAGGTCGGAGGCGAGGTCGCCGATGCTGAGCTCGGGTGAGCGCGGGCGCAGCAGGAGGAAGTCGGCGGGGCCGCCCACGGTGAGGGGGTCGCCGGCCCCGAGCAGGGGGGCGCAATCGCCCGTCGCAATCGCCCATGCCTCACCGGCGCCGATCGCGGTCGGGTCGCCGGCCGCGTGCTTCTGTGCCAAGGCGAAGGTCTTGAGGTCGGAGAAGAGGTCGAGCGAGTCGTTGGAGCCGGCGCCGTCGGTCCCGAGGCCGATGTCGACCCCCGCCTTGCGTGCCGCCGGATAAGGGAAGACGCCGCCGACGGCGAGCTTCATGTTCGCGACCGGGTTGGTGACGACGGTGCAGCCACGCTCCGCGATCAGCTCCAGCTCGGCCCGGTCAAGCCAGACCCCATGAGCGAGCGCGGTGCGCTCGCCGAGGACTCCGAGCCGGTCGAGGTAGGCGGCGGGCCGCAGCCGATGTCGCTCGAGGCAGTCGCTGACCTCCCGCTCGGTCTCGGAGAGGTGGATGTGGATCGGCAGGCCGCGCTCGGCTGCCAGCTCGGCGCTCCAGCGCAGCAGCTCTTCGCTGACGGTGTAGATCGAGTGGGGCGTGAGCGAGCTGTCGACGCCGGCCTGGGCGTCGTCGATCAGGTCCAGATCGCGCAGCGCTGTCGCCTTGGCCTCCTCGGTCTCGCCGTCAAGGTCGAACAGCGGCCCACCGATCGTTGCTCGCAGGCCCGCGTCGGCAACCGCTCGTGCGACCGCCTGCGGCTGCCAGTACATGTCCCAGAAGCGGGTTGTGCCGGTGCGGATCATCTCGGCGCAGGCGAGGCGCGTGCCCCAGTAGACGTCGTCGGCTTCCAGCTTTGCCTCGACCGGCCAGATCTTCTCTTCCAGCCAGGGCATCAGCGGCAGGTCGCCACCGCTGCCGCGGAACAGCGTCATCGCGGCGTGGGTATGGCCATTGAGGAGCGGCGCGACCAGCGGCGCTCCATCGGCCTCGATCGTCTCCTCGCCGGGCGTAGCCGTCACCGCGGGGCCGAGGGCGGAAATCAACCCTCGCTCACAGCGCAAGCCGACGCGCTCGCCCTCGAGGATGGCGCCGGTGATCGTCAGCGCCGGCGCCATCGGCCCGCTCATCGGCCGACGACGCCCAGGCGCGGCAGCGCCGCCGTCAGGCCTTCGCGCAGGCGCACGGCGTTGGCGCCGCGCTGGGCCTCGAGTTCCTCGACCGAGAGCACGGTGGCGCCGATCCCGTTGGCCAGGTTGTCAACCACGCAGATCGCCGCGTAGGCGATTCCCAGCTCCTTGGCGACCACGCACTCCGAGGCGATCGTCATCCCGACCACATCGGCGTGGGCGGCGATCAGCCGAACCTCGGCCGGAGTCTCGAAGCGCGGGCCGATCGTCTGCCAGTAGACGCCGCCGTCGCGCAGCTCCGGCCCGCCCGGCTCCCAGGCGTCGACCACTTCCCGGCGCCAGCGGTGGTCGAATTCCGGGGCGCTGTGGGCACGCCCATCGGCGAAGGTGGAGAGGCCGAGGTGCAGGGCGATGAAGTCGTCGGGGCAGAGGAAGCTCCCGACCGGGAGGCCGGTGCTG
>DATCBF010000189.1:0-3088 GCA_036512025.1 Solirubrobacterales bacterium | reverse complement strand
CCCGTCGCGCGGCGGGCTGGCGGTGTTGGGCGCCGCCGGCTTCGGGGCCGCCAACATCGGCATCCTCTGGGCCTCCTTCCACGCCTTTGGCGTCCACGTCCCACTGGCGGTGGTCGTGCAGGGCTTCTTCCTCGGCATGGTCGCCAACCTCTTCCCGCTGGCGCCGGCCGGGGTCGGCGCGGTCGACGCCGGGATGATCGGCGCCTTCGTTCTCTTCGGGCTGCCCGAGGACACGATCTTCCCGGCGGTCCTGGTCTACCGCCTCGTCGCCTTCTGGATGCCGATCCCGTTCGGCGTCGTCGCCTTCTTCCAGCTGCGCAAGACGGTCCAGGTCTGGGAGGACACGGAGTTGCCGATCAACCGCGGCGGGACTGCCCCCGCCCCCTTTGAGGCGGTCCCGGTGGGCGACCCACCACCCGAGTAAAGCGCTACTATACAAAGTAAAGTATTAGACTTCCAGGCGGCGAATTATGGCTGAGCAGAAGATTGAGAATGTGATCATCGTCGGTGGCGGGCCCTCCGGCTATACCGCTGCGCTCTACACGGCGCGCGCCAACCTCGAGCCCCTCGTCTTCGAGGGATTCCAGTGGGGTGGGCAGCTGCAGAACACCACCGATGTCGAGAACTACCCGGGCTACCCCGAGGGGATCATGGGCCCGGAGATGATGACCCAGTTCAGGGCCCAGGCCGAGCGCTTCGGCACCCGCTTCGTGACCGATGACGTCGACCGCGTCGAGCTCTCCGACGGCGGCGTCCAGAGGGTCTTCCTCGGCGACGAGGAGCACCTCGCCAAGACCGTGATCCTCGCGATGGGGGCCGAGCCACGCCGGCTCGGGGTTCCCGGCGAGATGGAGCTGGGCGGCCGCGGGGTCTCGACCTGCGGCGTCTGCGACGGAGCCTTCTTCAAAGAGCAGAAGGTGATCGTGATCGGCGGTGGCGACTCGGCGATGGAGGACTCGATCTTCATCTCCAAATTCGCCAGCGAGCTGACGATCGTTAACCGCCGCGACGAGTTCCGGGCCTCCAAGATCATGTTCGACCGGGCGGGCGAGCAGGGCAACATCAACCTCAAGACTCCCTACGTGCCGGAGGAGTTCGTCGCCGGCGAGGACGGCAAGCTCAATCGCATCCGCCTCCGCAACGCCGAGACCGGCGAGCAGGAGGAGATCGAGGCCAACGGCGCCTTCGTCGCGATCGGCCACATCCCCAAATCGGAGATCGTCAGCGACCAGGTCGACACCGACGAGGACGGCTACATCGTCACCCAGCCCGGCTCGACCCGGACCAACCTGGGCGGCGTCTTCGCCGTCGGCGACGTTGTCGACCACACCTACCGCCAGGCGGTCACCGCCGCCGGCACCGGCTGCATGGGCGCCCTCGACGCCGAGTGGTACCTGCGCGACACGCCGCCCTCGCCCGAGGCCCATTGGATGCCCGGCGGCGAGCCGGCAGAGATCGCCCCGACGCCAGGGCCCTAGGGCCCTCTCCCGACTCTGGCCGTGACCTCCGCCGTCGCCTGGCTCGACTACGACGACGAGCAGCGGCGCCGGATGCGGGACGTGGTTCACATGTTCCGCGACGAGGGCGCGGTGGACGAGCTTGGGATCGGGCGCATGCGAGATGCCTTCTCGGACCGGCTCTTTCCGGGCACATCGGTGCTGTGGAATCGCGCTCGCTACCTGCTGTTCGTCCCCTGGGTCTACATGCTGCTCGAACGTGGCGAGGACGGTGCCGGCTCGGCCGAAGATCGGGCCCGCCGGTTACAGCGCCGACTCGCGAAGGAGCTGCGCGCCTCCGCCGGCGGAGGGAGTGGAGTCATCGGCGCCTCGGGGGCGGATGTCAAGCAGACACCAGACGTCATCCTCTGGGCAGCTCTGGAGGCCTGGGGCGTGCGTCGCGACCGGGGTGGCCTCGGCCAGGTGCGTGAGCTGGCGGCTGGGCGGGCCGGTCGGAATCGTATTTTCGAGGCAGAGGAGCAGCGCCACCGGGGGATCTGGGACCCGCGGGTGGAACGGATGCTCCCCGAGGGCTTTCCGGCGAATGCCTCCTTTGCGCTGACTGACGAGGAGGCGGCGTTCCTCGCCGACTCGATGATCGCCGAGGACGCCCTGCCGGGGTCGCCTGCTGCGAGAAGGGCGGACTCGCTGCTCACCGTGCTCATCCGGGAGGGATCCCCGACCAACGTCGGGGTGCCGTGGAAGCACCCGATGGCAACCGCGTCGGCGGGACTGCGCGCCGCCGCCCGTCATGCCGGTCTGTTTGCGGATCTGATGGCTGGCGCGCGGCTGCTCTACGCAGAGCTCGTTGCTCTCTCGCGGGGCGACCAGGACGAGCTGTCGGCGGAGATCGAGGTCGCCTTTGCCGGGTGGTCCGCATTGCGTGACGAGCGCCTGGTCGAGCTTCGCGACTGGGCCGAGGAGCCAGAGGACTTCTGGCTCACGGTGCGTGAGATCAACCCCAATATCTCCGACCGGGAAGAGCGGTTCGTGCGCGGCTGGGCAGATGTCGCGCTTGCCGATCCGGCCACCGTGCGTGACTCCCGCGCGGCGCGGCGCCTGATCCTCGAGCGCGAGCACCAGGCCAAGGGCGCTCGCGCGCGCCTGGGGATCGACGGGTCGATCGGCCGTGACGCAAAGGCTGTGCTTCCACGCCAGTTCACGTTCAGATGGGATCAGGCAAAGCAGATCGCGGCCGACATCAACCAAGGGCATTGAGATGCTCGATCCGATGGACCGCGAGCATCTGCTGGAGGCCTTGCGACCCGATGCCGGCTATGCGCTCGACCTGGCGGTGGGCACTAGCTTCAGCGTCGACCTCGAGGCGATGCTCCTGGCGCCCCTCGCTTTCGCGCTGTTCGGCGCCGAGGGCCCGCCGGATCCGACCGCGCTGCTCGCGGCCATACAGCAGCACGCGGAGCGGATCGCGCTCTACTGCGACAGGGCGCACGTCAGGGCATCGGCACCGGCCCAGAAGCTCTTCGTGCTGCTCGAGAAATCGTTGCTGCCGGTATCCGCCCCGCACGGTGGCGCCTTCCATCCGAAGCTCTGGGCCCTGCGGTTTGTGGACCGGGACGGCGAGGCCCGACACC
>DATCBF010000188.1:0-3918 GCA_036512025.1 Solirubrobacterales bacterium | reverse complement strand
GACCTCGACAAGTACTGGATCGAGATCCACCGGCTCGAGAACGAGGGCGACCGGATCTCCCGCGACGCTGTCGCCTCGCTCTTCTCCAACGGGATCGACCCGATGGTCGTGATCCGCTGGAAGGACATGTTCGCGGTGCTCGAGAACGCGATCGACGCGACCGAGACAGCTGCCCAGATAATCGAGGGCATCGTCATCAAGAACTCGTGACGGGCCTCAGGCGCCGCCATACTGCGTCCTCAGTCGCTCGCGTGCGGAGCACGCCACGCTCCCTGCGTCCTTGTCTGGTAACGCCTGAGGCCCGTCACCATGAGTTCTGACGTCATCATGGTCATCGTCGTGGCGACGGCGTTGGCCTTCGACTTCACCAACGGGTTTCACGACACCGCCAATGTCGTCGCGACCTCGATCTCGACCGGGGCGGCGCGGCCGGGAGTGGCGATCGGCATCGCCTCGATGCTCAACTTCCTCGGCGCCTTCATCTCGATCTCGGTGGCGGCGACCGTCGCCAACGACGTCGTCAACTCAGAAGTGATCACGCCGACGGTTGTCTTCGCCGGCCTGATCGGGGCGATCTCCTGGAACCTGATCACCTGGTCGTTCGGGCTGCCGTCCAGCTCCTCACACGCGCTGATCGGCGGCGTCGTCGGCTCGGCGGTGGCGGCGGCGGGCTTCAACGCGGTGCTAGCCGACGGACTGGTCGGCAAGGTGCTGATCCCGGCGGTGGTCGCTCCGATCCTGGCCTTCCTCACCGCCGGACTGGCGATCGGGCTGATCTACCGGGTGGTGGGCAGGCAGCGGCCGGGGACCGTCACCCGCGGCTTCCGCTACGGCCAGATCATCTCGGGCGGCCTGCTGGCGCTCGCGCACGGGACCAACGACGCCCAGAAGACGATGGGGATCATCACGCTGGCGCTGGTCGCCAACGGCAGCCTCGCCGCCAACGCCGATCCTCCGGTCTGGGTAATCGCCTCGGCCGCTACCGCGATCGCGCTTGGCACCTACAGTGGCGGCTGGCGCATCATCCGCACCACCGGCACCCGGATCATCAAGATGGACGCCGCCCAGGGGTTTTCGGCGCAGGGGGCAGGGGCCGCCGTGATCCTCGCCTCGACCCACTTCGGCTTCCCGCTCTCGACCACTCACGTGATCAACGGCGGCGTGATGGGATCGGGCGCCGCCAAGCGCCTCTCCGCGGTCCGCTGGGGCGTTGCCGGCAGCATCGCCATGGCCTGGCTCCTGACCCTGCCGGCGGCCGCGGCGATCGGGGCGGCGGCCTACGGCCTGACGGCGATCTTCGGCAGCGGCGCGCTCGGCCCGGTTCTGGTGACCCTGATGGGGCTCTCGCTGATCGTCGCTGTCTTTTCGCGGCGCTTGCAGCGCGGATCGCCGGTGCCCGCGAGCTGATCGTGGCTGTCGTCGTCGAGACCAAGCAGCTGCTGGAGACGGTGGCGGCCTCACTGGTTGCGGGAGTGGGGATGACATTCGTCTTTTCGATCGCGATCTGGGGCATGGCCCGTTTCGCCGAGCTCAGCCGCAACGACCGCCCGTTGGCGGCCGGCGCCTCGGTCACGGTTGCCGTCCTCGCCCTGCTCGGCACTCTTGCCGGCGTCGCCTTTGGCATCGTCGTGATGACGAACAAGTAGGCCGCCCGACCCCGCGGCGCGCCTACAATTGGCCTCATGCGTGTAGCCCGCAATGTCGCGATCGTCTTGGTGCTGGCTGTGCCGGTCGCCTTCACCCCCTCGGGGAACAATGTCGCCGAAGCGATTCTCACCGCCCTGACGATGGGACTGTTGGCGGGGATGGCCTGGATGATTTATGTGATGAGCCGCCAGAACCAGCTGACGCTGGCGACCCTGAGCGATGGCCGCCGTGGCATTCTCTACGGCGCCTTCGGCCTGATCGCGTTGCTGATCGCCGGGACGGACTGGATGTTTGCCAGCGGCGGAGGCACCCTGCTCTGGCTCCTCCTGCTCGGCGCCTCAGTCGCGGCGATCTGGAAAGTCTGGATCGAGGCCAACACCTACTGACGCCTGTCGTCGGTCTTTCGCGCGCATGGCGCGATTGTCTTTTTTGTTTCACGGCACAACCGGCGCGTCCGGCCCTGAGAGCCTGGGGCTGTGCCGCGCCCGAACGCCAGACAGCTGGTCCGAAGAGAGGGCGGAACTGCCTCGGTCGAGCTGATCGCGGTGGTCCCGTTCCTGCTGCTGGCGGTCCTGATCGCGGCCCAGATCGCGATTGCGGGACAGGCGCTGTGGTCGGCGAGCCTGGCCGCGCGGGCAGGGGCCAGGGCGGCACTGGTCGGTGGCGACGCAACCAAGGTCGCGAGGCGGGCACTGCCGCCTTCGATGCGCCCGGGCTCGGTGGTCGAAGACTCGGGCGCCGTCTCGGTGGAAGTGCGGGTGCCCACGTTCGCACACGGGTTGCCGTCGCTGGGGGTCGAGGCCAAGGCATCGTTGGGCGGCGATGGTTGAGGGAGGCGCCAGGGAGCGGGGTCAGGCCTCGATCGAGCTGGTCGCGGCGCTCCCGGCGCTATTGCTGGCAGGGCTTCTCGCCCTGCAGTTGCTCGCGACCGGCTACACGCTGACGCTTGCCGACGGCGCCGCCGAGGCCGGCGCCCTGGCTCTGGCGTCGGGGCAGCCGGCGGTGGACGCGGTGCGGGCTGCATTGCCGGGTTGGGCGCGCGAGGACGTCGTCGTGGCCGTCGCGGGCGGCAGGGTCTCGGTCACTCTGCGCCCGCCGTCTCCTTTGACCGCCGTCGCCGAACGGCTTGCCGTCTCATCGTCGGCCGCAGTCAGGCCGGGGGGCGGGAGTCGGTGATCTGTGTGACTCAGGTCGGGCAGGCCGAGGGGTCGAGGGCGGCGGCAGCGGCTCTCGCCTGCGCCGGCGCCGAGCCGGATCTTCCGGCGCTTCTGGTCGAGCTCGGCGATGGACGCGGTCCACGGCCTGCCCTGGTCGCCTCGGCCGCTGCTCGCCGGTTGGAGGAGCGTCTGGTTGCGCATCTCCCCGAGGCGCGAGTCGCCTCCCGTGGCCGGCTCTGCCTTCTGAGGCTTCCCGCGGACGAAGTGGGGGTGGGGACGCTCGGCGCAGCCGCCGCCGTGAGCCGTGATCTGACCTGCATCCTGCAGCTGCCGCCACATCTACTCCAGCCGGTGATCGACGAGCCCGGCCTGTCGCTCTCCTCGGTCTTGCTTCGCGCCGATCTCTGCACCGACCGAGCCCTGACCGCGCTGGTCGCACGCGACTTGACCGCTCGCGGGCTGCGGGTCGGGGTATCGAAGCGCCCGCTCGGCCGAGTCGCCTCTCGGCTGGCGTCCTTCGGGGTGTTACCGGCGAGAGAGGGCGCGGCGCTGCCCGCTCGACTGGTCGACCGCCTACTGCGCGACGCCCCGTCGCACTCCTGATGATCGCGGCGACGGCGATGGCACATCACCTGCCGCTGTACACGCTGAGCGCGAAGGACCTGCGCGGCCTCGAGGACTTATTGCAGATCGTCGACCTGAAGGCTTAGGGCGTCGCCGGCGCCCGCTCGTGGGCGTAAACGGCGGCCGCGACCAGCCGAGCGTAGACACCTGCCCCGGCCGGGGTCAGATGCAAGCCGTCCCAGGTGAGGTTGTCATGGTCCGCCGCCACCGAGGCCCAGTCGATCAGGGTGGTGTGTGGCCAAGTCTTTGCGGCTTCGGCGATCTCGCCGTTGGACTGGTCGACCCAGTCGACCGGGGCGTGATCGTTGATCAGGAAGATCTCCTTGGCATTTGAAGTCGCCTTGCGCAGTTCCTCCATTTCATCGCTGTAGAGGGGGCCGTTGTTGCCCATGTGGATGATCAGGTCGTCGGGATGGCTGCCGCCGGCCTTCAGCCGGCGGGCGAGGGCGATGAATTCGTCGGCCTGGCGACTGACTTTGGCATTCATCGA
>DATCBF010000187.1:0-14151 GCA_036512025.1 Solirubrobacterales bacterium | reverse complement strand
GTCGACATCGGCTCTTTGGTCCAGCAGGCAGGGCCGATCGATCCCCAGGCGCAGCTCTTTCTGCAGTCAGCCGGAATCGATCCCAGCGAAGCGACTGCGACCGCGACGGCGATCCCGGGCTCCGATCGGGTTGAGATCGACATCAGCACCGACGTCACCGGCGAGAACCCCCCGTCGGGCGATGCCGCCGACCTGCTCGGCTCCTTGCCGGCCGAATCGGTTGCCGCCTTTGCCTCGCCGGAATTCGGCAAGGGCCTCGGCAACGCGATTGACAGCATCGATGCCAACGGCATTCCCGGTCAGGTTCCTCCGCACCAGTTCAAGGACACGCTGAAGAAAGCGGGGATCGACCTCGACCAGATCGCCGCCTCGCTCGGCGATCTCGGAGTCTTCGTCGAAGGCAGCGAAACGAGCAACCTCTCCGGCGCCGTCGTCCTGACCACCACCAACGCGACCCAGGCCGCGAACACGGTCTCCAACATCGGCCTCCTGCTGCGCGCCTCCCACACTCCGGGAGTGACCGCGATCGGCGGCAAGGCGACCGGCTTCTCGATCCGCAGCGCCGAACTGGGGCGCCAGCCGATCGTCGTCGCCGCCGAAGGCGAGAGGATTGCGATCGGCTACGGGCTCTCCGCCACTGCGCGGGGGCTCGCCGGCAACGGCCCGACCCTTTCCGGCGACGCCGCCTACAAGGAAGCGATATCCGCTCTGGGAGGGACGCCGATCACCGGCTTCGTCGATGGCCCCGCGGCATTGCGCTTGGTCGAATCGCTCGTGCCCAGCGATGAAACCGGCTTCCAGGAAGCAAAGCCCTACCTGGCGAAGGTCAGCTTCGTCGCCGAGGGTGGTGGCGCCGCCGACGGGCGAACCACAGCGAAGCTGATCGTCGGCTTCGGCAAGTAGCCAGGGCGTCGATGGCCTCCGGCGTCGGCATCGACCTGCTGGAGATCGATCGCCTCGAGCAGGCCCTGGAGCGCCACCCCCGCCTCGCCGAGCGCGTCTTCACCGAGGCCGAGCGGGACTACGCCGCCGTCCGGGCCCGCCCCGCTCGGCACCTTGCCGCGCGATTCGCCGCCAAGGAGGCGGTTGTCAAGGCGTTGGGGCTCAGCGACGGGTTCGGATTGAGGGAGGTGGAGGTTGTCGCCGGTGAGCCGCCGACGGTAAGTCTGCGCGGTCGTGCGGCCGAAGTCGCCGCGGGTAGGAGCATCGAGATCTCCCTCACGCACTCACGGGATTTCGCCGCCGCCGTGGCATTTACCGACTAGAGCGCATCCGACTAGGCTGGGCCGAGATGGAATCCTGGCTGCACCCGCTCTACGACGCCGAGCAGATGCGCGCGATCGATAGCTGGGCGATCGAGCGGGTGGGGGTCCCCTCGCTCGAGCTGATGGAGGCCGCCGGGCGGGCGGTGGCCGACGCTGTCGATGAACTTGCCCCCCAGGGGCCGATCCGGATCGTTTGCGGCAAAGGGAACAACGCCGGAGACGGCCTGGTCGCCGCCCGCCATCTTGCGGCAGCGGGGTATGAGGTGGAGACACTTTTGCTGTGGCCCGAGGACGACCTGAGCGGGGATGCGGCCGCGAACCTCACCCGCTGCGCGGCCGAGCATGTCGAGGGCGGCCTGGATGTGCGGCTGGCCAATTCGGGCGTCGTGATCGACGCGATCTTCGGCACCGGCTTTTCGGGGGCCGCGCGGGAGCCGGCGGCCGCGGCGATTGAGGCGATCAACCGCTGCGGGGCGCCCGTCGTCGCCTGCGACATCGCCTCGGGAGTTGACGCGTCGAGCGGGGAGGTCGAGGGAGAGGCGGCCGAAGCCGCCATCACGATCGGCTTCCACGCCGCCAAGCTCGGTCACCGGATCGCTCCCGGCAAGTGGCACAGCGGTGAGTTGCGCATCGCCCCGATCGGGATCCCGCCTGGGGCGCCGGCCGAGGCCCGCGGGGGGACGATCGATCGATCGGTTCTGGGTCTGGCGCCGCGCCGCGGCTCGCGCTCGACCAAGTTCAGCTCCGGGCAGGTGGCGATCGCGGGGGGCTCGCGGGGGCTGACCGGCGCCGTGAAGATGTCCTCGCTGGCGGCGATCAGGGCGGGCGCCGGCTACGCAACCGTCGCGGTCCCCGCTGATCTCGAGGCGATCTTCGAGCTCGGGCAGCCGGAGGTGATGTCGGTCGGCTGTCCGGGCGGCGACGGCTGCCTGGCCCCGGCCTCGCTGAAGGCCGTGCTGCGTGCGTTCGAGCCGGCGGCGGCGGGAGTGCTCGGCCCCGGCCTCGGCCGCGATCCCGGCTCGGTCGAGCTGGCGATCGAGGCAGCAGGGGCGATCGAGGCGCCGCTGGTGATCGATGCCGATGGCCTCAACGCCTTTTCCGGCCGGATCGAGCGGATTGCCGCCCGCGAAGCGCCGACGATCCTCACTCCCCACGCGGGCGAGCTGGGGCGGCTGCTCGGTCGCGATTCCGAGCAGATCTCCGCCCACCGCCTTGCCTCTGCCCGCGAAGCGGCCCGGAGCGCTGCCGCCGTCGTCGTCCTCAAGGGCGACGACACGATCGTCACCGACGGCGATCGAGTCGCCGTCAATGAGGTCTCCGCTCCGGCTCTCGCCACCGCCGGCACCGGCGACGTGCTCGCGGGAATGACGGCCGCGCTGCTCGCCCGCGGCCTCGATCCGTTTGCCGCGGCCTGCGCGGCGGTGGTCGCCCACGCCCTTGCCGGGCGTGACGCCGCCGAGCGGATCGGGGCCGCCGAGTCGGTGATCGCGACCGACGTGATCGCCTCGATCGCGGCGGGTATGCGCCTGTAGCAGCGGGTCGAATAACCTCGGCCCGCGATGAAGACCGCCGCTGAGATCATGGATGCCAACGTTCCGGCCGTCTCTCCCGACGCCGATGCCCGCGCTGCGATCGAGCTGCTCGCCAGGACCGACATGGGGGCGATCCCCGTGATCGACGAGGAGCGCCGGGTGGTCGGGATCGTCAGCGAGTCGGACCTGATTCTCAGCGACGAGGAGTCAGATCTGCACCTGCCGCACTATCTCAACATCATGGGCGGGGTCGTCTTCATCGGTTCGATGAAGGGCTTTGAGGCGCGCCTCAACAAAGCGTTCGCGACCAAAGTCTCCGACCTGATGACCCCTGATCCGGTCGTCGCCCGCTCCGATGACGGCGCCGATGCGGTTGCGAAGGCGATCGCCGACAAGCATCACAATCATCTTCCGGTGGTCGACGGCGACGGCCACCTCGCCGGACTGGTGACCCGAGCCGACGCGCTCGCCGCGCTGGTCGCCGACCGGTAGCGATGGCTCAGCGGGCAATCGCCCGGATCGATCTTGGCGCCGTCGAGCGCAACTGCGCGCTGCTGAAGGCGACCCTGCGCGACGGCGCCGAGCTCTGCGCGGTGGTCAAGGCCGACGGCTACGGCCATGGCGCTGACAGTTGCGCCTCCGCGGCGCTGGCCGGTGGCGCAACCAGGCTGGCGGTGGCGACGGCGGCCGAGGCGGAGCAGATCGGGCGGCGCTTCCAGCATGTGCCGCTGCTGACGATGGGCGCCCTCACCATCGATGACCTGGACACCGCCCTGGCGGCGGGATCGGAGCTGGCCGTCTGGCATGAGGACTTCCGTCGCCTGCTCGCCGATCGTGCCAGGGCTCAGGGGCGCCCGGCCCGGGTTCACGTCAAGTACGACAGCGGCATGGGCCGCCTCGGCAATCCCGATCCCGTCGAGGTGCTGGGGCTGGCGCGGGCCTGCGCTGAGGAGCCAAACCTCAAACTGGTCGGGGTCTGGACCCATTTCGCGACCGCGGACGAACCCGACTCGGACTTCTTCGACGAGCAGTTGAAGCGCTTCACGGAGGTCGTCGCGGCGGTCAAGTCGGAGTTTCCGGCGGTGACCGCGCACGCGGCCAACAGCGCCGCCGTCTTCCGCGATCGCGCCGCCCACTTCGACATGGCTCGCTGCGGGGTCGCGGTCTACGGGCTCGATCCCTTCCAGGAAGATCCCGCGGAGCGAGGGCTGGCGCCGGCGATGTCGCTGCGCTCCTACGTTGCCGACGTCAAGCGCTTTGCCGCCGGCGCCAGCGCCGGTTACGGGCAGACCTGGCGCGCCGCGGCCGATACCCGCGTGGGAGTGCTGCCGCTTGGCTATGGCGATGGGGTCCGGCGCGGCCTCTCCAACAATGCCGAGGTGCTGATCGGTGGCCGCCGCCATCCTCTCGTCGGCACCATCTCGATGGACAACATCACCGTCGACCTCGGCCCGGACAGTGAGATCGAGCCGGGGGAGGAAGCGGTTTTGATCGGCACGCAGGAGGGTGAGAGGATCCTCGCCGAGGAGATGGCCGGGCGGCTGAACACGATCAACTACGAGGTCACCTGCGGGATCTCGCCGAGAGTCCCGCGGGAAGCGGCGTGACGCTGGCCGATCGCCTTTCCGCGGCGCCGATCGTCGAGTCCACCCGCGCTGCCCTGGCGGGCCGAGACGATGTCTGGATCGTCGGCGGCGCCGTGCGTGATGCCGCGCTCGACAGGGCCGTCACCGATCTCGATCTTGCCGCCGACGACCCCGCGACCGCCGCCAAGGCGATCGCCCGCCACGGCGACGGCCATGCCTTCGAGCTCTCCGCCGAGTTCGAGACCTGGCGGGCGGTTGCCGCGGATCACTCGTGGCAGGTCGACGTGGCGGCTCTGCGCGGCGAGACCATCGAGGCCGACCTGGCCGAGCGCGACTTCACGGTCGGCGCCATCGCCGTGCCGCTCGCCGGGGGCGAGCTGCTTGACCTTCACGGCGGCCTTTCCGATCTCGACCGTCGCATCCTGCGCGCGGTCGGGGAGCACAGCTTCTCCGCCGATCCACTGCGCCTGCTGCGCGCCGTCCGGCTGGCGACGGAGCTGGAGCTGGAGATAGACCCGGCAACGGTCGCCCTCGCCCGCCACGAGGCCGCCCGCGCGGCCGAGCCCGCCGGTGAGCGCCAGCTCGCCGAGTTGCGGCGCTTGATTGGCAGTCGCGACCCGCTGCGTGGCCTCGTCCTCCTCGACGAGCTGGGCCTGACCGCGATCGTCCTGCCGGAGCTGGAGGCGCTTCGCGGTGTCGAGCAGGGGCCCAACCACCACCTCGACGTGCATGGCCACACTTTGGCGGTGCTGGAGCGAACGCTGGAGGTCGAGGCCGACCTCGATCGTTTCGCCGGGGAGCGGGCAGGAGAGGTTCAGGCGCTCTTGGAAGAGCCGCTTGGCGACGAGATGACCCGCGGCACGGCGCTGCGCTTCGGCGCCCTCGTGCACGACATCGGCAAGCCCGCGACCCGCGGCGAGCGGGACGGCTACGTCACCTTCGTCGGCCACGATCGCGACGGCGCCGAGATCGTCGACGGCCTCTTCGCCAGGTTGCGGGCCAGCCGTCGCCTGACCCGGCACCTGCGGGCGCTGACGCTTCATCACCTACGCCTGGGCTTTCTCGTCCACGAGGCGCCACTGCCGCCACGCAAGGTCCATCGGTATCTGAGAGCGACCGAGCCCGTTGCCGCCGACGTCACCCTGCTGACGGTCGCCGATCGCCTCTCGGCCCGCGGTAGCGGCCCCTTCGCGACCGAGGAGATGATCGAGGCCCACTTGGCGCTCGCCCGCGAAATGCTCGCCGCCGCGCTCGACTGGCGACGCGACGGCCCGCCACCGCCGCTGCTGCGGGGAGATGAGATGGCCGCGCGGCTCGGGATCGAGAAGGGGCCGGAGGTTGGCGAGCTGCTGGCGGAGCTGGAGGCGGCCCAGTACGCGGGCGAGGTGACCACGGGCGAAGAGGCTCTACGCCTCGCCCGCAGCCTGCGTGGATAGTCTCAGCGCGACCGCGATGACGACCACGACGAGGAGAGAAGATGGCTGACCCGGTTCGACTTGAGCGCGACGGAGCCGTCGCCGTATTGGTGCTGGATGACCCGCCACTGAACCTGTTCGGGCGCGAGGCGTTCGAAGCGCTCACCGATTTGGTCGTCGAGGTCGAAGCCTCCGATGCGCGGGCGCTGGTCTGGCGCGCCGAAGGCGATCTCTTCAGCGGTGGCGCCGATGTCAAAGTCTTCGACGGGACGTCCAGCGCCGAGGGCGGCGAGATGTTCGCCGCCCTGGTCGGGGGCGTGCGGCGGCTGGAGGCGCTGCCGATCCCGACCCTGGCCCTCGTCCACGGCCTCTGCTTGACGGCCGGGCTCGAGGTCTCGCTCGGCTGCGATCTGATCTGGGCCACAGAGTCGGCCAGGTTCGGCCTGGTCGAGGCGGTCGTCGGCCTCACTCCCGGCGCCGGCGGCACCCAGCGGATGGCGGAGCGCGCCGGCCCCGGCCGCGCCCGCGAGTTCGTGATGACCGGTGGCCTCTACGACGCCCCCACCCTGGAGCGCTGGGGCGTCCTCAACCGCGTCGTCGGCGACGACGAGTTGCTCGAGAAGGGGATGAAGTTCGCCCACAGCCTCGCGGCCGGCCCGACCGTGGCCCACGGGGCGACGAAGCGGCTGGTCCGTGCCTACCTCGAAGGTGGCGTCGACAAAGCAGACGCCGAAACTCCCACGGTCTCCGGCGGCCTCTTCGACAGCGAGGATCTCCAGAACGCGGTCAAATCGTTCCTCCGCGACGGTCCTGGCAAAGCTACGTTCGAGGGTCGTTAGGCAGATGGGGCCGGGGGATCCGGCCACTGGTCAGGTACGCTCCACGCCGCGATGGGGAAAGAGGAAAAGATCGAGATGGAGGGCGAGATCACCGAGGCCCTCCCCAACACGATGTTCCGGGTCAAACTCGACAACGGCCATGACGTGCTGGGCCACATCTCCGGAAAGATGCGGCGTCACTACATCCGCATCCTGCCCGGCGACCGCGTGAAGATCGAGCTTTCGCCGTATGACCTCGACCGAGGTCGCATCACCTACCGCTACAAATAGGTCGCTGGACGACTGATTCGACGGTGGTCCCCGGGGGATGACGGGTGGGCCTCTGCGGGAATTGACCACCATGCGCTTTGCGCATGGTGGAACCAAATGCGCGGCTTCGCCGCGCATTCACCGGATTGCATTTCCGCCGCTTTGCGACATTCCCGCAGAGGCCCACCCGCCATCCCTCTCGCAGCACGCTGGGCTCAAGCGCTCCGGCCCAAAGCGGCTGCTTCTGGCTCCGCTTGAAGCTGGAGGTTCGGAGCGCTGCGCTTTGAAGCTTGGTTATTCGAGGGCGTTGCTAGGGGCGGCCAAACCCGTCCCCCCCTACACCACCAACGGAATCAGCAGTTAGCGTGGCTCGGCCAGCTCGGCGATCAGCGCCGACCAGGCGAAGTCGACCGCGCCCATGCCGGTTCCGTCGCGGGGGTCGTAGTACTCGCGCAGGCCTTCGCGCTCGACCGCGCCGATCAGGCCCCGCGCCATTGTCTCCGCCTCTTTCTCATATCCGAGGCGACGCAGGCCGAGCCAGACCATCCAAGCCGAGTTGATCCAGGTCGGCCCGCGCCAGTAGCGGCGGATCGGCCCGAAGTCACTGCTGCCGGGCTCATAGCTCGGCTCGGAGGCGGCGACCGAGGGCGGGGCCACCGGCGTCAGGAACTCCGCTGAGTTGAGCAGATGCTCCTCGACCAGGCGCCGGCCGATCTCCTCCGGCAGGTCAGGCAGGGCAAGGGGGGCGAGCGCGGACCAGGTGACGACATCGGGCCTGGCGCCGCCGGGTTGTACCTCGTCCAGGAACAAGCCCCGGCGCTCGTCCCAGAGTCGGTCGATCAAGGCCGGCGTCGCCGACGGGCGCCCGAGCGCCTGCAGCGAAAGCGACCACATCGTGTTGACCAGCGGTTCGCAGAGCACCGGGCCGCCGCTGTCGCGGATCCGCCGCGCGTCGAAGTCGAGCCGGCGGTTACGGCGGACGAGGAGGGGGAAGCCGATCTGGGCGCAGCTGCGCCGGCCCCAGACCGGGTCGAACTTGGGGGAGGCGTCGAGTCCGGACTCATCGGGCTGGATCATCCAGAGCAGCCCGTCGCCCTCGAGGTCGCGGTTGGCCGCCAGCCAGTCCATGTGGGCGCCGATCCGGGGTTCCTCGGCGGGGTCGCCGACGGCGATCTGCCAGGCCCAGGCCAACAGCGGCGGCTGGATCGTCTCGGTCTGGAACGAGCTGCGCGAGTAGACGTTGTAGAAGGGCAGCCTGGTCAGGGAGACGGGCTGATCCCAAAAGATCGTGTGGCCGATGAAGCCGTTCTCACGCTGGGCGCCGAGCAGGCTCTCCAGCTCCGAGCGCGATCGGGCCGCGTCGAAGCGGCGCCAGACGATCGCGGCGAAGCAAGAGTCCCAGTACCACTGCCAGGGGTAGCGGCTGGGGCTGGGCCGGGTGTAGGCAAAGGTCTTGCCGTCACGCTCCCCGTCGTTCCAGTTCTGGCGCAGGACGCGCTCGACGATCTCTGTCGCGGTGGGGCCTCCCGCGCCTTTTCGGACTCCGCTCACTGCGCGGTGCGGCGCATCTCGCGCAGCGCCAGTGTCCCCAGCACCGCGAGCATCCCGGCCAGGGCAAGCACTCCCGGCCAGGTTTCGGCCCAGGTGACTGAGCCGACGAAGCCCTGGCGGGCGGCTTCCAGCACGTGGGTGACGGGGTTGACGCTGGCGATCTTGTAGAGCCAGCCCTGCAGCAGCGCCAGCGGCGCGTAGGCGGTGGTGGTGAGAATCAGCGCCATCATCCCCGCCTGCATCAGCGGCGCCGCCGACTGGCTCTTGAAGCGCAACGCCAGCATCGAGGCCCAGCAGGCGGCTACCGCGGCCATCGCGGCGACCATGGTGTAGGTGACGATGAGGCCGTCGATTCCCGGGAAGCCGGCGCCGAGCAGAAGCGCCACGCACATGACGAAGGTCGCCGGGATCAACGAGCGGGCGCTGGCCGCCAGCACCGTGCCCGAGAGCAGGACCCAGCGCGGGGCGGGGGAGACGAGCAGGCGGTCGAGCCAGCCCTGCTCGATGTCGCGGGCGAGGTTGACGCCGGCGGCGGCGCCGGTGAAGCCGGCCCCCTGCAGCATGCTGACCGGGACGATGTAGCTCTCATAGCTGCCGGTTGTGAAGCCTTTGAGCTGGGTCAGGGCACCGAAGACGCCGTTGAGGCCGAGGAAGAAGATCGTCGGCGCCAGGACGCCGGGGATCGCCGCCCCCGGCACCCGCAGCAGCTCGTTCTTTGCCCGGGCCATCAGCGCCGCGATCGTCGCCAGGTTCGTCCGCCAGGCCGGCAGCGCCACCGCGGCCTCCATCAGCCGACCCTCAGCCGGTGGCGCAGCGCCCGGGCGCTGAGGACCAGCCCGAGGATGACGATGCCGAGGATCGCCAGCACCGCGTCGATCATGTCGGAGGCGTTGATCCCCGAGATCATCGGGTCGCGGATGCCGTTGACGATGAAGCTGAGCGGGTTGTACTTGGCGATTGTCTTAGCGGGCTCGATCATCAGTTCCTGGGGGAAGAAGGCGGTCGAGATGAAGAGGACGACGAGGACGAGCGGGAAGAGGCCCTGGACGACGCTGGCGCTTCCGGTCCGCAGCGCGATCGCGGCGCCGATGCCGCCGACCGCCATCGCCGAGGCGGTGACCAGGGCGATCGCGATCAGGGCGCCGGGGACGCCACTGACGATTTCGGCGCCGAAGATCAGCCCGATCGTGAGGAACCAGAGCGAGGCGAAGAGGCCCAGCGCGGCGGTCCCGGCGAGGCGGCCGAGGACGATCGCGAAGCGCGGGATCGGGGCCGAGAAGAGGCGGTCGGTGAAGCCCATCTCGATGTCGACGGCGAGCGCGATGCCGCCGCTGTTGCCGGCCAGCATCAGCGACTGCATCATCGCCCCGGCCAGCATGAACTGGAGGAAGCTCTGCACTTCGGGGAAGCCGGGAAGGTTGATCGCGGCTCCGGCGCCGCCGGTCTGGATCGCCAGCAGGATCGTGGGGAAGACGATGATCGGCGCGATCAGCTGGGGACGGCGGAAGGTCTGGCGGATCGAGCGCATCCCCAGCGCCCGCACCACCCGCACGTTTGTCGCCAGGGCGCTCAAGCCTCCACCGGCGCCTTCTCGGCGTTTTCCTCGCTCTCCTCCTCGAGGTGGTAGCCGGTTTTCTCGACGAAGACGTCGTCCAGGGTGGGGTGGACCAGCTCCAGCGACTCGACCGCGATCCCGGCCTCGTCCAGCGCTCGCACGATGCGAGGGATGTCGGCGGCGCCGTTCTCGACCTCGATCAGGACCTTCTTGCCGTCCTTGGGTGGCAGCAGCTTGCCCAGGGGGGCGAGGATTGCCTCCGCCTCGACGACTGAGCCCTGCGCCAGCTGCAGCTGCACGTGGGGGTTGCCGAATTCGGCCTTGAGCGACTCGGGGGTGCCCTCGGCGACGATCTTGCCGCTGTCGATGATGCCGACGTTGTCGGCGAGCTGGTCGGCCTCCTCCAGGTACTGGGTGGTGAGGAAGACGGTCGTGCCCTCGTTGTTCAGCACCCGCACCTCCTCCCAGATCGTTTTGCGGCTGACGGGATCGAGACCGGTGGTCGGCTCGTCGAGGAAGAGAACCCGGGGCTCGTGAACCAGCGCCGCGGCGAGGTCGAGGCGGCGCTTCATCCCGCCCGAGTAGGTGCCGACGCGGCGGTCCGCGGCCCCGGCCAGGTCGACACGCTCCAGCAGGTCGTCGGCGCGGCGCTTGCCTTCCTCGGTCGGGATGCCCTGGAGGGTGGCCTGCAGGCGGATCAACTCGCGCCCGGTCATCAGCGGGTCGAGGGCGGCCTCCTGCAGGGCGACGCCGATCGTCCCGCGCACGGCACGGGCTTCCTTGATCACGTCGTGGCCGGCCACGGTCGCGCTGCCGCCGGTCGGCAGCAGCAGTGTCGTCAGCATCCGCACCGTCGTTGTCTTGCCGGCTCCGTTGGGGCCGAGGAAGCCGTAGATTTCGCCCTCCGCGACGGAGAGGTCGACGCCCTGCACGGCGAGCACGTCGTTGAACGCCCGCTCCAATCCCTCGACCACGATTGCCGGCATCGCTAGACCCCCGTCGTCTCTGCCCGCGCCGCCGGCGAGAGCGACTCGACCCAGCGGCGGCCGTTGGCCCGCTCCAGTGCCTCGGCCGCGTCAAGCAACAGCTCGTCCCGGCCCCAGGCCGCCTGCAACTGCAGGGCGATCGGCATCCGGTCGGGGCTGAGGCCGACCGGGACGCTGATCGAGGGGATGCCGGTCAGGTTGGCGAGGCCGGCGCCGCGGACGTTGGCCTGGTCGGCGGTCAGGGTCCCGGAGGGGATCTCGACGACCGGCGCCTCCAGTGGCGGCGCCACGGCCGGGACGGTCGGCCAGGCGATCACGTCGACCTCGTCGAAGGCGGCGGCGAGGCGATGGCGCATCAGCGTGCGTATCCGGTAGGCCTGGACGCTCGCCGCCGCCGGCAGCAGCATCCGGTACTTGATGAAGCCACGGTTGATCGGGCCGAGGTCGGGGTTGAGGTGATTGAGCCGCTCGGGGTCGATGCCACCGAGGCCCTCGGTGTTGGCGATCAGCACCGTCGCCAACGCGGCCGGCTCGATGTCTGCCAGCTCGATCTCACGCACTTCGCCGCCGGTCTCGGCTCGCAGCGCCTCGATCGCGCCCTCACAAGCCTCGCGGACCTCGGGGGCGACGTCCTCGGAGACGGTGTCGCGCACGACTCCGATCCGCAGGCCGGCGGCGTCGCCGGATGTCAGTTGCTCTTCAAAGAGGGCCGAGGCGAGCAGCCGGCAGTCGGCCGAGTCGGCGCAGAGCGGCCCGGAGACGATTGTCGTCGAGACGCCGGCCATGTGGTGACCGTCCATCGCCGCGCGGGCGTAGGTGGGCTTGAGGCCGGTCAGGCCGCAGTAGGCGGCCGGGAAGCGGATCGAGCCGATCCCGTCGGCGCCGACCGCTCCGGCGACGAGGCGGGCGGCGACCGCTGCTGCCGGCCCGCTGGAGGATCCACCGGGGCAACGCTCGGTGTTCCAGGGGTTGCGGGCGGGGCCGTAGACCGAGACATTGCCGGTGCTGCTGGAGCCGAGCTCGTGCATGTTGGCGACGCCGACGATGACGGCGCCGGCATCGCGCAGGGCGCGGTAGGGGCCGGACTCGCCGGGCGCGGTCGGGGCGAACATTTCGGCGGCGCCGAAGCGCTGTGCCCGCCAAGGCAAGGGCCACTCGTCCTTGATCACGACGGGAACGCCGTGCAGCGGGCCGTCGGGCGCCGCGGCGAGCATCGCGCGGGAGTGTTCGGGGAAGGTCTCGACGACGGCATTGACGGCGGGGTTTCGCTCCTCGATCCGGGCCAGCGCCGCCTCGAGCAGCTCGCCGGCCTCGGCTTCTCCAGCGACGATCGCGGCGGCCTGGCCGCGCAGCGTCAGGTCGAGCGTGCTCATCGTCGCTCCGGCGCCTGGGAGAGATCGGCGCAACGCTCGGGCGCGGCCTCGCCGGCGTCGAGCGCGAGCAGTTCGCGGATCGCGGGCCAGAAGAGTTGATGGGTCGCGCCCATCACCGCCAGATCGACCTCGTCGGCCTCTATGCCAAGAGAGGCGAGGCCGGCTGGGACGAAATCATCTGCGCGGTCTGACCCCTCCATTCGATGCTCGCACCTTATAGAGGAGGGGTGGCCGGGTCCGTGCAGAAGTGCACACTGCTCCGCATTTCCCCGCCCCGAAAGGCAGAATCCCCGCCGCAACCGGGTTCGGTGCCGCGTGTTGCCTAGATGCCCATGCACTTCGAAGGACTGAAAATCCCCTCCGGCAGGAAACGCGCTCTCGCGATCGCGGCCGCCGCATGCCTGCTCGCTGCTTTGGTCGCGATCGCGACCCCGGGCGCCGCCGACTCGGCGCCGCTGCGAGTGATTGTGCTCGGCCAGACGGCCTCGACCCCGCCGCCGGCATGTCCCGGCGAAACCGTCAACGAAATCGAGATCGTGCCCTGTCGGGTCGAGGGCCACGTGACCGGCTTCCAGGTTCTGGCCGGTGGCGTCGCCAGGCCCTACGAAGCCCCCTTCGAAGGCAAGATCGTCTCCTGGTCGATCACCTTGGCCAAGCCTTCCACCAAGACGACGGCGACGACCACCGACGAGGTCGGCTTCTTCAACGAATTCCTCGGCCAGCCCTCCGAGGCCAGGATCGGCGTCTTGCGCCCGGTCGAAGGCTCCAAGCCGCCCCAGTACACGCTGGTGCGCCAGAGCCCGGTCGAGGTCCTCAATTCCTACTTCGGCAGCACCGTCATCTTCGCTCTCGACCACCCCCTGACGATCCTCCAGGGCCAGGTCGTAGCCCTCACGGTGCCCACCTGGGCGCCGATGTTCGCCTTCAACGTCGCCGCCGACGACACCTGGCGCGGCAGCCGCCTCCCCGCCCACTGCGCCTCCAAGGCCGACATCCAGAACGGTCATCCGCAGCAGGGAGTCGGCAAGACCAAGACCTACGGCTGCTACTACTCCAACGCCCGCCTGCTCTACACGGCGACACTGGTCAAAAAGCCGTAATCAGGCCAAACTGAGGTCAGAGCGCGGTCTGACGCAGGCCGCAGTAAGAGCAGTCGCTTACGTCGAGGCCGATCAGCTGGTCGCAGCGGCGGCAAGCGCGGAGGTTCTCCGGTGTGCGCGGCAGCGATGAGGGGGAGGGGGCGAGCGGCAGCACCATCGCCACTGGCTCCATCTCCTCGCCGGTCTCGCGATCTACGTAGACCGAGCCGGGCGCGGCGTGGGTGAGGGCCTCGCGGCCGGAGGCCGGGGCGCGCATCCGGTAGAGCTGATGGTCGTTCATCGCCGCGAAGACTAATAGCTTGGGCGACGGCGATGCGTGTCCTCATCTTTCATGGCTACATGCTGCGGGGAACCGGCAGCAATATTTACAACGTCAGCCTGGCCCCGGCCCTGGCCCGCCTCGGCCATGAGGTCCACCTGCTCTGTCAGGACCGTGAGGCCGAGCTGGAGGGCGTTCAGATCCACGTTCCCGACATCGGCGGACTGCTCCCCGTCTATGTCAAAGACCCTTATGAGGGCTTCGAGGTAAAGGCGTTTCCCGAACTGACCGAGGCGGAGCTGGGCCGCTATATCGAGGCCAATGTCGCCGCCGTTCGCCAGGTTGCCGCCGACGCCGGTGGAATCGACGCCGCGCTGGCCAACCACCTCGTGATGGGCCCGGCGATCCTCGCCCGCGCCGGTATCGCCCCGTTCGCGGCCA
>DATCBF010000186.1:0-2281 GCA_036512025.1 Solirubrobacterales bacterium | reverse complement strand
GGGCGGGTAGGCGGGCTTGTCGGTCGCCACCGTCAGCGTGTCCTTTGTATGGGTCGGAAGCCGGCTCGGCGTGCAGGCGCTCGCGGTCGTGCCCGACTCGGTCGAGCTGCTGCCGCAGCCAGCGATCAGAACAAGTGCCGGGACGAGGAGGATTGTGGCTGAGAGCTTCTTCATCAAGACCCCATGAGGGCGCGGATCCTAGTTCAAATCGCGGCCGGCGGATCAGGGCGCGGTATACGCCCAGGCGCCCTCGGCGGCGGGCGAGGGCGTGTTGCCAACCGTGAAGCCCGCCACTTGGCGTTTCCGGGGTAGCTGTTGTTGAACCTCCGCTGAGGCCGCGATGTAGGCCCGCCCCAGGCGCCGGCGACCCTTCTGAGCGACCATCACCGGCGATGTCACACCGACATGAAGCTGCCGATAGGAAGCGCTCCAGTCGATCGTGCTCCACCGACGGGCGCACACGGCGCGGTCCCTGCTGAATATCGGGGCGCCCGGATTCGAACCGAGGACCTCCGCCACCCAAAGGCGGCGCGCTACCAGGCTGCGCCACGCCCCGACACGCTCAGTCTAGGCTAGCTTTGAAGGCGATGGCTGACGTCCGCCCTCTCAACGCCCTTCACTACGACCTCGGTGTGGTCGGCTCCCTGGACGCTGTCGCCGCTCCTCCTTATGACGTGATCGACACCGCGCAGCGGGCGGAGCTGCTGGCGCGCTCGCCGTACAACGCAGTCGCGATCGACCTGCCCAAACCGTATGGCCAGAGCGGCCCGGAAGAGACCGCAGGCGACCCCTACGCGCACGCGGCCGAGCTGATCGCCGCCTGGCGCAGAGACGGGGCGCTGGTCGACGACCGCGAGGCGGCGATCTGGGCGCTGGAGCAGGACTACACCGCGCCCGACGGCTCGACCCACAGCCGCCACGGCATCCTCGTCCGGGTCAAGGTCGAGGACTATGGAGAGGGCAAGGTCCGCCCCCACGAGCGGACGCTGCCGGGGCCGAAGCTGGACCGGCTGGAACTGACCCGCGCCACCCTCCACAACCTCTCGCCGATCTTCTCGCTGACGACGAAGGACGCCTGGCCGCTGGTCGCGCCCGGGATCGAGGGCGAGCCCTGGGGCGAAGTGACAGACGAGAACGGGACCGTGAACCGGGTCTGGCGGGTCAGCGACCCGGAGATCCACGCCACCGTCCACGAGCGCTTGGCCAAGGCCGAGATCCTGATCGCCGACGGCCACCACCGCTACGAGACTGCCCGCACCTATCGCGACGAGGTCGGCGGCGAGGGCCCGCACAACTACACGCTGATGGCGCTGACCGGGCTCGACGACCCCGGCCTCACCGTCTTCCCCACCCACCGCCTGCTCTCCGGCTTCGCCGACGATCCCGAGCGCCAGACCGCCCTCGGCAAGGGCCTGCGCGAGCTCTTCGAGATCACCGCGGTCGAGACCGCCGAGATCGACCCCGGCGGCGAGGAGGGGGTCGGCGTCTTCGGCCTCTACGACAACTTTCACAAACAGGCATTTCGCCTGCGGCTCAAAGACACGGCCGAGCTCGACCGGCTGCTCGACGGCAAACCGGAGGCCTTCCGCCGCCTTGACACCGCGATCCTCGAGACCCTGGTCCTGAAGGGCATCGCCGGCATGAGCGAGGACGACATCGCCGCCAAGCGTGGCATCGGCTACGCCAAGAACGTGCCCGACTCGCTGGCCCTGATCGAGGACGGCGCCTACGACGTCGCCTTCATCTGCCGCGCGATCCCGGTCGACCAGGTCCGCGCCGTCGCCGAGAGCAGCGAGAACATGCCGCCGAAGTCGACCTACTTCTTCCCCAAGGTGATGACCGGCTTCGTCTTCAACCCGGTTGCCTGACCAGGCCCGGGCGTAGGATCACGCCATGGTCAAGATCTATACGAAGAAGGGCGACGACGGCACCACTTCGCTGTGGTACGGCGGCCGCGTCCCCAAGCACCACGGCCGCACCGAGGCATACGGCACGCTCGACGAGGCCTGCTCGGCGCTGGGCGTGGCCCGCGCCCTCTGCGGCCCCGAGCAGGCCGATCTCGCCGCCGACATCCTCCGCCTCCAGGACGACATCTTCGTCGCCGGGGCCGAACTGGCGACCGCGCCGGAAGCGGCCGAGCGACTCGAAGACGGGATCAGCCGCGTCACCGCCGAGATGGTCGACGAGCTTGAGCAGCGGATCGACCACTACATGGGCCAGGTCGAGCTGCCGCCGCAGTTCGTGATTCCCGGCGGCAACCAGCTCTCCGCCCAGCTCGACG
>DATCBF010000185.1:0-2423 GCA_036512025.1 Solirubrobacterales bacterium | reverse complement strand
GATCCGCGACTACTCGGTCGAGGACTCCGAGCAGAGCCTGACGACGGTTCTGCAGTCGCTGAGCCGGATGCCGCACCAGGACGTGCTCGACTTCGGCCGCCTCGCCGAGATGCTCGGCTACGACCGCAAGATGAACACCCTCGATTTCCCGGTCGCGCCGCGCGGATACCGCGTTCTTGGCCGCGTCCCCCGCGTTCCCAAGCTTGTCGTCCAGAAGATCATCCACGAGCTCGGCGGTCTGGAGGAGGTCCTGGCGGCCTCCGATGCCGATCTCGAGGCCGTTGACGGAGTCGGCCCGACCAGGGCCAAGGACATCCGCGAGGGCCTGCGGAGGCTTCAGGAGGTCGACCTGGTCGACCGGTACTTACAGAGTTGACGACGATCGTCGTCGTCGCAAAACGAAAGGAGCAAGCGATTCCCGAGCTAGAGGATGTGATGGAGCCCGGCCTTGAGGAGGACATCATCTATGTCTGTGACTTCGAGGAGGGGGACAAGGTCGTCTACCCCCACCACGGAGCAGGCCTGGTGTTGAAGAAAGAGTCTCGGGAGCTGATGGGGGAGGAGCGTGAATACCTCACGATCAAGATCCTCCACAACGAACTCACCGTCATGGTCCCGTGTGAAAACGCCGGCGTAGCCGGCCTGCGCCGCGTCATCGACGAGGTCGAGATCAAAAAAGTCACCGACGTCCTCACGGATGAAGTCTCCGAGATGCCGAAGAACTGGAACCGGCGTTTCAAGTACAACCGCGAGAAGATCAAGACCGGCGACGTGTTCGAGCTGGCCGAGGTCGTCCGCAACCTCGCGATTCGCGAGATGGAGAAGGGTCTCTCGACCGGGGAGAAGCAGATGTACACCCGGGCAAAGAAGATCCTCTCTTCCGAGTTCATGTACGCGCTCGACAAAGACGAGGACGGCGCGGAGGAGTACCTCGACGGCCTGCTGGAGGAGCGCTTCGCCACCACAGCGACCGCCTAGCGCAGTCGCCGTCACAGCGGTCATCGCGGCCGCCGGCTCCGGGCAGAGGCTCGGAGCCGGCGGCCCGAAGGCTTTCGTGCCGGTCGCCGGAAGGCCGATGGTCGAGTGGTCGATCGCGGCTTTCCGGGCGGCTGGGTCCGTGGGCTCGATCATCGTCGCCTGCCCGCCCGGGCACGCCCACAACCTCGATCAGAGCGACATCGTGGTCGTCGACGGTGGCGAGACCCGGGCGCACTCGGTAGCCAACGCGCTGGCGGCGGTCGAGACCGATCTGGTCGCGATCCACGATGCGGCCAGGCCGCTCGTCACCCCGGAGCTGATCGAGGCCTTGGCCGCCCGGCTGGCCGGGGCCCCGGATGCCGCAGGCGTAATCGCCGCCACCGCAATCACCGACACGGTGAAGCAAGTGCCTGGTGAAGCCTCGCTGTCAACCACGAGCGCACCATTGTCCATCTCAGGGATGAAAAAAGGTGCACTCGTGGTCGAATCGACCATGGATCGTGGGCGGCTGTGGGGGGCGCAGACGCCCCAGGTCTTTCGCAGCGATGTGTTGCGGGCGGCGCTGGCGGGCGATGCGGAACCGGTTGCTGCTGCCACGGACGAGGCGATGCTGGTTGAGGCGGCCGGCGGCTCGGTGCTGATCCATCCGACCGAGGGCGAGAACTTCAAGGTGACGACGCCGCTCGACCTTCGAGTTGCCGAGCTGCTGCTTTCCGAGCGGGCCTTGGCCTGACTCAGTCGCGCAGCAGGATCCAGACCAGGGTTGCCGCGAAGCAGAGCTGTCCGATCCCGAAGGCGACGCCGAGGTCGATCGCCCCGAATAGCCCGGCGATTGCTGTCCCAGCGGCGAAGGCGAGCAGAAGAAGGAGCAGCTGACGCGGCATCGAGCGCGGAGTCTAGGCGTCGCTGGAGCCCAGCCCGCTGCCGCCGAGGAGACTGTCCTGGCCCGGCAGCCCGGCTGCGGCGCGTGCCCTGTCTCCCATATGTCGCTGTCTCCGCCGCTCATACAGCCGGCGCTGGATGTAAAGAGTGAAGACCCCGGCGAACACGATCGCGACCAGGTTAACGGCGAGCTGCGCCATCGCCCCCCGCCATTCCGACCAATCGGCGACGGCCACCGCGACGCCGACGTTGGCGGCGGCGGGAATCGTCGTGACCGAGATCAGGACGCCGATCAGAGCTCCCGACTTGGCTGAGGTCAGCGACAGCATCCCGGCCGTCCCGGCCAGGGCGGCGACGATGAAAGAAAAGTCGTCGGGGTGGGAGATGAACTGTGTCAGCGGGTGCTGGGAGCCGGTGAAGTCGGGGTCGAGCAAACCGGTCGCCTTGGCGAGCAACGTGAACAGGCAGGCCGCTGTGATCCCGACCGGGAAGCCAATTGCCAGTGCGGCGAGTGAGCGCCAGGCGACGTCAAGCCGCCGCTCGACCACCGCCACACAGAAGCC
>DATCBF010000184.1:0-34029 GCA_036512025.1 Solirubrobacterales bacterium | reverse complement strand
TCCCAGTACCGCGACCTCGAGGCCTTCGCCCAGTTCGGCTCCGAGCTCGATCCCGAGACCCAGAAAGCGCTTGCCCGCGGCGAACGCCTGGTCGAGCTGCTGAAGCAGAAAGAGCGCGAGCCGCTTGGCGTCGCCGACCAGGTCGCCGCGATCTACTCCGGCACCGGCGGTTATCTCGACCGGATCAAAACCGAGCGCGTCGGCGAGTTCCTCGCCGACCTGCGGACCCGGCTCCACTCCGAGGAGGCCGAGCTGCTGGGCCGTATCGCCGACACCGGCAAGCTTTCCGAGGAGGACGAAGCCGCGCTGGGCAAGGCGATCGCCGAGTTCGTCGACGATTTCGGCGCCGATTTCGACGAGCACGGCGATCCGCTCGAGGAGGGCGAGTCCGACCGGGTCAAATCCGAGGAGGAGCGCTCCAAGCCGGGCCGCACCGCCGAAGCCGAGGTTGAGGCCGATCAGGAGAAGGAGGCGACTCCGGCCTAGGGCCGGGCGCAGCCATGGCCACCCAGAAGGACGTCAAGAATCGCATCTCGTCGATCAAGAACATCAACAAGATCACGAGGGCGATGGAGATGGTCGCCGCGGCGCGCCTGCGCCGGGCCGAGCAGCGGATCGCCCACCTGCGTCCGTACGCGCAGGGGATGCGCAAGCTCACCCGCCGCGCCGCCGCGCAGGCGGGAGGGATCCCCCGCGTCCCGGTGCTGGTCGAGCGCGAGGAGGTCAAGCGGGTCGGCGTGGTGCTGGTCACCGGCGACCGTGGCCTCGCCGGCGCCTTCAACGCCAACATCATCCGCGAAGGGATGCGGCTCAAAAGCGAGATTCGCGAGCAGGGGGCGGAGGCGGCCTTCACCGTCGTCGGCCGCAAGGGCGTCTCGGCCCTGACCTTCCGCAAAGAGGACGTTCGCACCTCCTACGCCGGCTTCACCGATCGTCCCGCCTTCGCCAACGCGCGTGAGATCGGCGAGGAGCTGACCGCGCGCTACGTTGACGAGGGCCTCGACCGGGTCGAGCTGGTCTACAACCGCTACGTCTCGCCTCTGACCCAGCACGTCTGGCGCCAGACGCTGCTGCCCCTGCAGCAGGCCGAGGTGGTCGGCGAGGGGGTCGCCGCCGAGGAAGAGGAGGCCGAGGAGACCGAGATCGAGCGCGCGCAGAGCAACTCGCTGATGGACTTCGAGCCCGATCCCGAGGAACTTCTTGCCCAGCTGATACCCGAGTACGTGAGCATCTCCGTGTACCGGGCGCTGCTGGAGTCCGCGGCTTCGGAGCTGGGAGCGCGGATGACCGCGATGCGCAGCGCCGCGGAGAACGCGGAGACGATGATGGAAGACCTGACGCTGGAAATGAACAGGGTCCGGCAGTCGGAGATCACACAGGAGATCTTGGAGGTAGTCGCCGGTGCCGAGGCACTTGGTTGACCTAAGAAAAGGAACTAATGGCTGAGAGCAACAACGGAACCAATGTAGGACGCGTCGAGCAGGTCACCGGCGTGGTCGTCGATGCCGTCTTCCCCGACGGGCTGCCCGCGATCTACTCCGCGGTCAAGATCGAGATGTCCGGCGACGAGGACCGCGAGGCGACCGAGCTGGTCTGCGAGGTGCAGCAGCACCTCGGCGACAACCGCGTCCGCACGGTCGCGATGGACGCCACCGACGGGCTGCAGCGCGGTGACAGGGTGGTCGACACCGGCGGGCCGATCACGGTTCCGGTCGGCGACAAGACCCTGGGCCGGATCTTCAACCTGCTCGGCGAGCCGATCGACGGCGGCGACCCGGTCGAGGCCGAGGAGCGCTGGCCGATCCACCGTCCCGCCCCCGAAGTCTCCGACCTCGCCCCGACCCAGGAGATCCTCGAGACCGGGATCAAGGTCATCGACCTCTTGGCCCCTTACGCCAAGGGCGGCAAGGTCGGCCTGTTCGGCGGCGCCGGCGTCGGCAAGACCGTTCTGATCCAGGAGCTGATTCGCAGCATCGCCGCCGAGCACGAGGGCCTCTCCGCCTTCTGTGGGGTCGGCGAGCGCTCGCGAGAGGGCAACGACCTCTGGCTCGAGATGAAAGAGTCGGGCGTGATCGACAAGACGATGCTCGTCTTCGGCCAGATGAACGAGCCCCCCGGAGCCCGCCTCCGCGTCGCTCTTTCCGGCCTGACGATGGCCGAGTACTACCGCGAGAGCGGCGGCCAGGACGTGCTGCTGTTCATCGACAACATCTTCCGCTTCGTGCAGGCGGGCTCCGAGGTCTCGGCTCTGCTGGGGCGGATGCCTTCCGCGGTCGGTTACCAGCCGACGCTGGAGACGGAGATGGGCGAATTGCAGGAGCGGATCACCTCGACCGGGCGTGGCTCGGTCACCTCGGTACAGGCGGTCTACGTCCCCGCCGACGACTTCACCGACCCGGCTCCGGCCTCGGTCTTCGCCCATCTCAACGCGACCACGGCGCTCTCGCGGTCGATTTCGGAGAAAGGCATCTATCCGGCGGTCGACCCGCTCGACTCGAGCTCGACGATCCTCAAGCCAGACATCCTCGGCGAGGAGCATTACCGCACCGCGACCGAGGTCCAGGAAGTCCTGCAGCGTTACAAGGAGCTGCAGGACATCATCGCCATCCTCGGCATCGACGAGCTCTCCGACGAAGACAAGCAGACGGTCTCGCGCGCACGCAAGATCGAGCGCTTCCTCTCGCAGCCGTTCTTCGTCGCCGAGCAGTTCACCGGCCGCAGTGGCGAGTACGTGCCGGTGGCAGAGACGGTGCGGGGCTTCCGCGAGATCCTCGACGGCATCCACGACGACCTGCCGGAGGGCGCCTTCTACATGAAGGGCTCGATCGACCAGGTCACCGAGGACGCCGGAGCGGCTGCGGCCGCGTAGGGGCGATCCGAGTTGGCCTCCGACCACAAGATCGACGTTGAAGTCCTGACCCCGGAGGGGGAGGTCTTCAACGGCGAGGTGCGGCAGGTCTCGACCCGGACCGCGGTCGGCGAGATCGGCATCCTCGCCAACCACACGCCGCTGCTGGCGGCCCTGCGCCCGGCCGAGCTGCGCCTGCACGTCACCGATTCCGAGACGAAACGGTACGCGCAGGCTCATGGCTGGTTGCAGGTCTTCGGCAACAAGGCCCGCCTGCTGGTTGAGGAAGCGATCGCGCCCGAGGACCTGGATGTGTCGGCGCTGAAAGAGCAGCTGGCGGACGCCGAGCAGCGTTTTGCCGAGGCCGAGAAAGGCAGCGGCGAGGAAGGGCGCGCGAAGAAGGACCGTGAACGGGCGGAGGCATTTCTCTCCATCGCGGGATGAGTGAGGGGGGTCGATACCCCGTCGAGGTGGAGGGGGCCGGTGGCCCTGCGCGGGAATTGAGCCACGCACCCTGCGGGTGCTGCTCCGTATGTTTGTGCGCGCCTATGGCGCGCAGACATCAGATTGCATATCGCCGCTTCGCGACATTCCCGCGCAGGGCCACCGGCCCCCTCCATTCGAAGCGGCTGCGAAGGGACTCTCGAAGTCGTCCCGACAGATTCGCTCAGTCCCGAGAAGCTTCCAGCTCGCGAATTGCCCCTCGCTTCCGGCCTGAAGCTGGATACCCGCGTTCGTTGTGGAGGCTCCGGTTGTCCTCCGGGCGAATGTGGCCGAAGGCCGCGAAATGCAATCTGATTTCTGCCCGCCATAGGCGGGCAGCATCATCCGGAGCGGCGCCCGCAGGGTGCGCGACTCAATTCGCCCGGAGGACAACCGGAGCCTCCACCCGGAGACACGGACGATCGAAGGCCTTGCGATGAGCGACGAGCTGCTGGCTCTTGCCAAGCGCCTGATCGGCTACGACACGTCTGAGCCTGAAGCTGTCTCCGAGGCGGCTGGGTTCGTCAAGGGCTGGCTCGAGGCGCGTGGCATCGAGGCCAGTAGCGACGAGGTCCGCGGGCTGCCGGTGATGCGGGCCGAAGTCGGACCGGAGGGCGCGCCGACCGTGGTCCTTCACGGCCACCTCGACGTCGTGCCGGGGCGGCCCGGCCAGTTCGACCCGGAGGTCGAGGGAGACCGCCTTTACGGTCGTGGCGCCTATGACATGAAGGGGGCGCTGGCGGCGATGCTGCTGACCACGGCGGCGATGCGCGACCAGGACCAAGTCCGGGTCCGGCTCGGGATCGTCGGCGATGAGGAGTCCGAGGAGGATGCCGAGCGCGGCAGCGACCATCTTGTCGACAGTGGCTTTGTCGGCGACTTCGCGATCACCGGCGAGCCGACCGATCTCCACATCGGGATCGAGGCCAAGGGAGTGCTCGCGTTGCGCCTGGAGGTGAGCGGCACCGCGGCTCACGGAGCCACGCCATGGCTCGGCGACAATGCCGTTCTCAAGGCCCTCGACATTTTCCGCGGCATCGAGTCGCTACCGTTCGCAAGGCACAGCTCCGAGCTTTTCGACCGCCCCTCGATCAACCTCGGCCGGATCTGGGGTGGGGATGCGCTCAACAAGGTGCCCGACCGATGCGTGATCGACGTCGACATCCGCTACCTACCCGATCAGGACTCCGCCTCGGTGTTGGAGGAAGTCCGTGGGCTGGGGGGGATCGAAGTCTCGCCGCTGTTCACGCGTCCGCCCGCCACGGTGGACCGCGATTCGACCTTCATGCGTGCGCTGCGGGAGGCGGCGACGGCACACCACGACGGGGAGCCGATGAGCGTCGGTCGCGACGGCGCATCCGACGCTGTCTCCTTCCTGCGGGTGGGGGTGCCGGCGGTCGAGTTCGGCCCGGTCGGCGCCGGTCACCACGGACCGCAGGAGTGGGTCTCGGTCGCCTCGCTGGAGGCCTACCGGCAGACGCTCGAAACCTTCCTGCGATCGATTCCGGCCAGGCTCGATGACTGATCCCACCTCCAAGAAACCGCCGCCCGAGGGCGATCACGAGCCGGCGCCGAAGCCGAAGCGCTACTGGTGGCGCTTCACCCTCGCCGCGGTGATCATCGTCGCCGTCTCAGCGGCGACGACCGCGACCAGCGCCCTGGTCTTTTTCGGCGAAGTCGCCGATGCCCTTTCTCACCACAGCGCCTACAAGCACAAACTCGACCGCTACCTCTCCGAGGTCAAGGGCGGCGAGCCCGAGAACATCCTCATCCTCGGCTCCGACAAACGAGCCAACATCCCCGGCGACCCGGGCCGCTCCGACACGACGATCCTGCTCCGGCTCGACCCCGATCGCAACGCGATCGCGGTGATGTCTATCCCACGCGACCTCAAGGTCGAAATACCCGGCTTCGGGACCGAAAAGTTCAACGCCGCCTATACCGACGGCGGTCCCAAGCTGACCCTGCGCGTGGTCAAGGAACTGACCGGCCTGCCGATCAACCATGTCGTCAACGTCGACTTCCTCGGCTTCGTCCGTGCCGTCGACGCGATCAACTGCGTCTACGTCGACGTCGACCGCCGCTACTACCACTCCAATGTCGGCGTCCCGGCTTCCGAACAGTATTCGGAAATCGACGTCCAGCCCGGGTATCAGCTGCTCTGCGGAAAACGGGCGCTGGAGTACGTGCGCTACCGCCACACCGACACCGACCTGGTCCGCTCGGCTCGTCAGCAGGACTTCATCAGCGCCGCCCGCCAGCGGGTGCCGATCTCCAAGCTGGCCTTCGGCCAGAACAACCTGATCGACATCTTCACCAAGTACACGACCTCCGACATCAGCGACCCCGAGACGATGATCCAGGTCCTGGAGCTGTTCGTGGCTTCGCGCAACGCCGCGGTCAAGGAGGTCCATTTCCCGGCGACCCTGGGTCCCAGCTATGTCTACGCGTCGGAGAGCGCGATTCACGGCGCGGTCGAAAAATTCCTCGGAATCGAAGCCAGCAGCGGCCCGCGCAATTCGCTGGAACACGATGCCGGTGACGGCAAGACGAAGGGCGGCGGCAAGAAGTCGAAGGCGAAGAAGGAAATGCCGCATATCGCCAAGCCAAAGCCGCCCGGCAGCGACGGCCTGGTGCCGGCGGGAGAAGCGGGAAAGCTGGAGGCGAAGACGGTGGCCCGCAAGGTCGGCGCCGGATTCCCGGTCTTTTACCCGACGCGACTGCCTTCGGAAGCGCGGTTTGTCGAAAGCTCAGTCGAACTTCACATCCAGGACCCGCGGGTCTATCACCTCAAGGACACAGACGGCAATCGTCACGGCGCCTACCGCATGGTCGGCGAGTTCGGCCCCGAACTGGAAACCCATTACTTCGGGCTGCAGGGGATCCAGGGATGGTCGGACCCCCCGATCCTCGATAATCCGAGCCTGACTAAGACGATCCAGGGACGCGAATACGAAATCTTTGTCGACGGCGACCGGATCCAGACGATCGCCTGGCACCGTGGCAACAACAGCTATTGGGTCTCTAACGACCTGCTGAACACACTGACCAACGATCAGATGGTGGGCATTGCCCGTTCGGCGAATGTGATCATGCCCAAGCAGAGGCCAAAGCGGGGGAAGAGGGAACGATGACTGAGAAACAGCCAATCGGGGTTATCGGCGTCGGCTGGGTCGGGTTGGTCACCGCCACCTGTTTCGCCGAGCTGGGACACCCGGTGGTCGCCCGGGACATCGTGGCGGAGAAGGTCGCGGCTCTCTCGCGGGGCGAGGTGACGATCCACGAGCCCGGGCTGGAGGAGATGCTGCGCCGCAACTCCGAGCGCCTCACCTTCACCACCGAGATGGCGGAGGTCCTCGACGCCGCCCGGCTTCTCTTCGTCTGCGTTGACACTCCGCCCACCTATTCGGGCGACGCCGACCTCTCGCGGGTCCGCGCCGTGGTCGACGAGTTGCGCGGCGGCGGCGACCACGTCCTGGTGATGAAGAGCACGGTGCCGGCGGGCACCGGGGAGTCGATCCGCCGCGACCTCTCCGGCCTCGCCTATGTCTCCTGTCCCGAGTTCCTCAAGGAGGGCGCGGCGGTTGCGGACTTCATGCATCCCGACCGGGTGGTGATCGGCGCCGACGCCGGAGACGACGATGCCGCTGACGCGTTGGCGCGGATCTACGAGCCGCTTGACGGCGCGATCGTTCGCACCGACGTCGCCAGCGCCGAGATGATCAAGCTCGCCTCCAACGCCTTCCTCGCGACCAAGATCTCCTTCATCAACGAGATTGCCAACGTCTGCGAGGAGGTCGGCGCGGACGTCGGCGAGGTTGCCCGCGGCATGGGCCTGGACGAGAGGATCGGGCCTTCGTTTCTGCGTCCGGGGATCGGCTATGGCGGCTCCTGCTTCCCGAAGGACGTCAGCGCCCTGAAGCTGCTGGCGGGGAACTCCGGCTACCACTTCCAGTTGCTGAACGCGGTGATCGAGGTCAACGAGCTTCAGAAGCGGCGAGTTGTCGGGAAGCTGGAGAAGCACCTGGGGTCCCTGCTCGGCAAGAGGGTGGTTTTGCTCGGCCTTGCCTTCAAGCCCGACACCGACGACATGCGAGAGGCATCGAGTCTGGTGCTCGCCGCGCGGCTGCAGGGCGAGGGCGCCCAGGTTGTCGCCTATGACCCGGTCGCGAACGAGCGGGCCGGTGAGCTACTGGGATCGGTCGAGCTCTGTGGCTCGGTGACGGACGCGCTGGAGGGCGCCGACGCCGCCGTCCTGGTCACCGAGTGGGCCGAGTTTGCCGAGATCGACTGGGCCGATGCGGCCGCCCGGATGGCGCGGCCGTTGATCGTCGACGGACGCAACTTCCTCGATGCCGAGGCACTTGTCGCGGCCGGCTTCGAGTACGAGGGAATTGGCAGGGCCGCTCTGGGCTCGCCTTCGCCCACCGCGGCAGACTGACGCTCCCATGCAGGCAATCGTTCTAGTCGGCGGCGAGGGGACTCGGCTGCGACCTCTGACGGCGACCGTGCCGAAGCCGGCCCTGACGCTGGTCGACCGGCCGTTCCTCGCCTACATGATCGAGTGGCTGGCGGGGCACGGGGTGACCGAAGTGGTGCTCGCCTGTGGCTTCCTACCCGACGTGCTGCGGGAGGCGCTGGGCGACGACGAGCTCGCCGGCGCCCGCATCCGCTACGTCGCCGAGCCCGAGCCACGGGGCACGGCGGGCGCCATCCGCTTCGCCGCCGACCAGCTTGGCGATGACCTCGACGATCGCTTTTTGGCGCTCAACGGCGATGTCCTCACCGACCTCAACGTCAGCGCCCTGCTGCGGGCGCACCAGGAGCGAGGCGCGCGCGCGACTCTGGGCCTGCACCCGGTCGAGGATTCGTCGGCCTACGGGCTGGTCCCGACTAACGCCGACGGCGAGGTGCTCGACTTCCTCGAGAAGACCGGACGGGAGGAGCCCGGCGAGATCAACGCCGGCATATATGTGCTCGAGCGCCCGGTCCTCGACCTGGTCGCGCCTGGCGAGAACGTCTCGATCGAGCGCGATGTCTTCCCGCGCCTGGTCGGCGATGGCCTCGACGCGCTCAGGCTCGACGGCTACTGGATGGACATAGGGACGCCGGATCGCTATCTGCAGGCGAGCTGGGACATCCTCGAGGGAAGGGTTGCGACACGAGTCAAGCCGACGGCGCCCGGACTGTCGATCGGCCCCGGCACGACGGTGGCCGCGGCTGCGACAGTCGGCCCGCGGGCGGTGCTCGGCGCCGGTTGCCGAGTCGGGGCCGGAGCGGAAGTCCGCGGCTCGGTTCTGCTCGATGGCTGCGCCATAGGGGAGGGCGCGAGGATCGTCGACTCGATTCTCGCGCCGGGGGTTGAGGTTGAGCCGGGCGCGGAGCTTGACGGCGCTGTGATCGGCCGGAATGAAAGAGTGCCCGCCTAGATGGCCCACGCGATGCTCGACGACATCCTCGCGATCCCCGATCATCTGCGCGATGCGCTCTGGCGGATCGATTCCGCCCGGCTCGAGGCAGGTGAGGCCGCGGGCGTCCTCGTCTGCGGCATGGGTGGCTCGGCGATCGGTGGCGATCTCGCCGCTGCCGCCCTGGGCAGCCGCCTCACCCGGCCGCTGTTCGTCGTCCGTGGCTACCGGTTGCCGAGCTGGGCAAGCTCAGACTGGACCGTGCTCAGCTCCAGTTACTCCGGCAACACCGAGGAGACGCTGGCTTGCTTCGCCGCCGCCGAGGAGCTCGGCGCCCGCCGCCTCGTTGCCAGCACCGGGGGCGCTCTGGTCGAGCGGGCCCGCGACGCCGGTGTCCCGGTTGTCGGCCTGCCGGGCATCCTCCAGCCTCGCGCGGCCGTCGCCTATGCCTTTGTTGTCGCCGCCAAAGTCGCCTCTCTTGCCGGCGTGGCGCCCGGGATCGATGCGGAAATCGAGACCGCGGCCGCCTTTTTGAGCGAGCGGTCTGAGGCGCTGCGCTCGCGCGCCGAGGAGATCGCGGGCGAGCTCGAGGGCAGGCTGCCGATCGTCTGTGGCGCCGATCTGACTGTGCCGGTCGCCCGCCGCTGGAAGACCCAGGTCAACGAGAACGCCAAGCTTCCCGCCTATTTTTCGGAGATCCCCGAGGCCGATCACAACGAACTCTGCGGTTGGGGTGGCGCGGCGTCGACCGGCGCGAAGCTGGCCGCCGTCTTCCTCGAGGACGGAGACCAGCATCCACGTGAGCGCACCCGCTTCGAGCTGACCGCCGCCGCTGTTGCTGCCGACGGAGCGCAGGTGGTCCGGGTCGAGACCGAGGGCGATGCCCCGGTCGCCAGGCTTCTTTGGGCGGTCATGCTCGGCGATCTCGTCTCGGTCAGCCTCGCCGAGGCCCGGGGCGTCGATCCGCTCCCGGTCGAGTCGATCGAGAACTTCAAGACGGCGCTGGCCCGCTCGTAGCGGGGACGGCGGCTCATCTCGCGTAGGTTTCAGTGATGCGCGCGATGATCTTGGCGGCGGGTCTGGGGACGCGATTGCGACCGATCACCTACGAGATGCCGAAGCCGATGGTGCCGGTCTTGAACCGGCCGGTGATGGAGCACATCCTGCGGTTGCTGGCGCGGCACGGCTTCACGGAGTCGATCGCCAACCTGCACTGGTTCCCGGAGCTGATCGAGGGCCACTTCGGCGACGGCTCCGATTTCGGCGTCGAGCTTTCCTACAGTCGCGAGCAGCAGTTGCTCGGGACTTCGGGTGGCGTCCGCAACGCCGCCGATTTTCTCGGCGACTCCTTCCTCGTCATCTCCGGCGATGCGCTGACTGACATCGACCTCGCCGCGATGCGCGAATTCCACGAGTCCCACGACGGGATCGCGACCTTGGCGACGAAACGGGTCGCGGACACCAGTCAGTTCGGGGTCGCGATCACCGGCGCCGACGGGCGGATACAGGGCTTTCAGGAGAAGCCCGAAGCGGCTGAAGCGCTGTCCGATCTCGCCAACTGCGGCATCTACATGTTCCGCTCGGAGATCTTCGATTTCTTTCCCGCCCCGTCGACGAGCAAAGCGGCCGGCCCTGGCGACCCGTCTGGCTTCGCGGACTGGGCGATGGATGTCTTCCCGGCGTTATTGGGCGGCGACGTGCCCTTCTATTCGCACGAGATCGACGCCTACTGGAACGACATCGGCAATCTGGAGGAGTTGCGGCAGGGCAACCTCGATGCCCTCGATGCCGCCGTCGAAGTGGACCCGGGGGCGCCGGAGGTGGCCGCCGGCGTGCGGGCGGCAAGCGCGCTCGGCGACGCCGAGGTCGTTGCCCCGGTCCTGATCGGCGCCGACGTCGAGTTGGGCGACGGGGTCCGCATCGAGGGCCCGGCGATCATCGGCGACGGCTGCCGTCTCGGCGACGGCGCCCGTATCCGCGACTCGATCCTGCTCGGCGGCACGGAGGTGCCGGCGGCTGCGTTCCTGATCGGCGCCATCGCGGGTTCCGCCACAAAGCCCTGACGCTCTCCTGACAAAGCGCGTGCCACACGCGCGTCGCCGCTCCGCAGGATCCGGGCATGGAGCTGCTGCACGCCGTCGCCACCGGATTTGTCCCCTCGCTGTGCGCCGCCTGTGGGCGATCCTGCCGACCGCAGGCGGTGATCTGCAACCGCTGCGCTCGCCGTCTGGCCGCGGCCGACCCGGTCTTCGGCAAGGGCTCCCAGGGACTGGACCGCGCCTGGTCCTCGGCGGCCCACGAGGGCGTCGCCCGCGATCTCGTCACCGCTCTCAAGTTCCGCCGCCTGCTGCCGGCCGCCGACCTGATGGCCGACCGCATCCAGTGGCTGGCCCCGGCCAACATGTTGAGTGGCGCCGTGGTCCCGGTCCCAACCGCTTCGCTCCGCACGATGAAGAGAGGCTTCGACCCGGCGGCAGAGCTGGCGATGGCCCTGGCCGACCGCCTCGACGCCCCCTTCCACAGCTGTCTGGTCCGAAAAGGCGGCGGCCGCCAGCTGGGCAAGCGCCGAGCCGACCGCATCGGCCATCCACCGGACATTCATCCAAAGGGCGAAGTCCCTCGCAGCATTCTCCTCATTGACGACGTTCTGACCACCGGCTCGACCCTCTCGGCTTGCGCCCGGGCCCTCCGTCAATCGGGAGCAATCCGAGTGGTTGCGATCACTTTCGCTCGGCGACTATGACCCCTTGCCCTCAAGGGCCGGCGGGCGTACGATCGATGGACAACCCCCGAAGGAGGCGCAGATGCGAATAGAGATTCGTGGCCGCAACGTCGAGATCACTGACGAGCTTCGGGAGCATGTGCTGAAACGGTTCAAGCGCGTCGGCAAACAGGTCTCGGAGCTGGCGACTCTCGACATCGAGATGATCGAGGAGCGCAATCCCTCGATCGCCAACCGCGAGGTGGCCGAGGCCACGTTGAGGTTGAAAGGCGTGACCCTGCGCGCCCGGGAGGCCTCACCCGAGATGATGCACACGATCCACGAGCTGGCCGAGGACATCCGGCGCCAGGTAAAGAAGCACCGCGACATGCGCCGCAAGCGCGCCCAGACCCGCCACCTCGTAAACCGGATGCGAGGCCGCACCGCCTAATCGACCCAAAAATCTAGACTGGTTGATCTGACGGCAGACCCCGTCCAGGGGACGAAGCTGGGCCGACCCCAACCACCCCGCTACTCTTGACTCATGCCCGCAATGGACATGGTCACACGCGCGCTTCGGGTCGGGGAGGGCCGCAAGTTCAAGGCTTATGAGAAGCGCGCCCAGGCGATCAATCTGATCGAGCCCGAGATGGAGGCGCTCGAGGACGACGAGCTGCGCGGGGAGGCCGACAAGCTGCGCGAGCGCGCCCGCGGCGGCGAGTCCCTCGAGGACCTTCTCCCCGAGGCTTTTGCCCTGACCCGCGAGGCGGCGCGGCGCAGCATGGGCCAGCGCCACTACGACGTGCAGCTGATCGGCGGCATGGTCCTCCACGACGGGGCGATCGCCGAGATGCGCACCGGCGAGGGCAAGACGCTGACCGCGACTCTCGCCGTCTTCCTCAACACCCTGGCGGGAGAGGGCGTCCACGTCGTCACCGTCAACGACTATCTGGCCCGCCGCGATTCCGAATGGATGGAGCCGATCTACGACGCGCTTGGCGTCACCGTGGCCTCGCTGCAGGAGGGCGACGATCACGACACGCGCCAGGAAAAGTACGCCTGCGACGTCACCTACGGCACCAACTCGGAGTTCGGCTTCGACTACCTGCGCGACAACATGGCCCCGGCGCTTGAGCACTGCGTGCAGCGCGGCCATAATTTCGCCGTCGTCGACGAGGTCGACAACATCCTGATCGACGAGGCGCGGACGCCGCTGATCATCTCCGGCGCTCCCGAGCAGGCCGCCCAGATCTATTACACCTTCGCCCGCCTCGCCAAACGGCTGAAAGGCGTCCAGGCAAAAGAGAAGCTGAAATCGATGGGCGAGACAAAGGACACCTCCGACGTCGACTACGACTACGAGTTCGACGAGAAGCACAAGACCGTTGCCCCGACCGAGCGCGGCGTCAAACACGCCGAGGAGTTCATCGGCGTCGACAACCTCTACCTCGGTGAGCACGGCACCCTTGTCAACCACCTGAGCCAGGCGCTCAAGGCCGAGTCGCTCTACCGGCGCGACAAGGACTACGCGGTGGTCGACGGCCAGGTGATGATCATCGACGAGTTCACCGGCCGCATCCTCGAGGGGCGGCGCTGGTCGGAGGGGCTGCACCAGGCGGTCGAGGCCAAGGAGGGCGTCGCCATCGGCGAGGAGAACCAGACGCTGGCGACGATCACCCTGCAGAACTACTTCCGTCTCTACGACAAGCTCTCCGGGATGACCGGCACGGCGCTGACCGAGGCGACCGAGTTCATGAAGATCTACAAAGTCCCCGTGGTCGAGATCCCGACCAACCGCGACATGGTCCGTGCCGACCAAAACGACCAGATCTTTAAAACCAAAGACGGCAAGTGGAAAGCCGTGCTCGAGGAGATCGTCGCCCGCCACGAGAAAGGGCAGCCGATCTTGGTCGGGACGGTCTCGGTCGAGATCTCGGAGATGATCTCCGCCGAACTGAAGCGCGACGGCATCGAACACGCGGTGCTGAACGCCAAGCCCGAGCATGCCGAGCGAGAGGGCGAGCGGATCGCCCAGGCCGGCCGCAAGGGCGCCGTGATGATCGCCACCAACATGGCCGGCCGCGGGGTCGACATCAAGCTCGGTGGCGACCCGGAGCAGTCGGCGATTCACGAGCTGAAGAAGAAGGGGATCAGCCCCGGCGACGAGGGCTATGCGGAAGCGCTGGAGGCCAAAGTCGCCGAGCTGGAACCGATCTGCAAAGCCGAGGCCGAGGAAGTGCGCGAGCTCGGCGGCCTCTTTATCTGCGGCACCGAGCGCCACGAGTCGCGCCGCATCGACAACCAGCTGCGAGGCCGCTCAGGTCGCCAGGGCGATCCCGGCGAGACCCGCTTCTACCTCTCCGCCGAAGACGACGTGATCCGGCTCTTCGCCGGCGACCGCATCTACAAGATCCTCGACCGGCTGGGCCCGGTCGACGACGATGGCGGCGAGATGCCGCTCGAGGCGGGCATGCTGACCAAGACGGTCGAGAACGCGCAGAAGAAAGTCGAGGAGCAGAACTTCCTGATCCGCAAGCGCGTGCTCGAGTACGACGACGTGATGAACGAGCAGCGGCGCGTGGTCTACAAATACCGCCGCGAGATCCTTGAGGGTCGCGACATCTCCGAGTCGGCGCGTGACGAGATGGAGGGCGTCGTCGAGCGCCTCGTCGACGAGTACACGCCGGGAGACATCCTCGAGGACTGGGACCTCGGCGAGCTGGAGACGCAGTTGCGCCAGATTTGGCCAGTCGGGATCGAGGTCTCCTCGCTGGCTCCGGAGACGGTCGATCGCGACAAGCTCAAGGACGCCCTCGACGAGGATCTGATGGCAGCCTACGACGAGCGCGAGCAGAATTTCGGCGGCGAGCTGATGCGCTATCTGGAGCGTTCGATCCTGCTGCAGGTGATCGACAACCGCTGGCGCGAGCACCTCTACGACATGGACTACCTGCGGGAGGGCATCCACCTGCGCGGATTTGCCCAGATCGACCCTCTCGTCGCTTACAAAAACGAGGGCTTCGGGATGTTCCAGGAGCTGATGCACGCGATCTGGGATGAGTTCAGCAAACTGCTCTTCCACGTCGAGGTCGAACTCGACCCGAACCAGGCCCAGCAGGCGTTCGCGGCCAACGGCGCAAGCCAGCCGGCTGCCCTCGACTATTCCGGCGGCACGGCGGAGGCTCAGCCTTCCGCCCTGCGCCAGGTCGCCGCAGCCGGTGGGATCGAAGGGGTGGCAGGCCAGGCCGCTCCCGGGGGGGAAGGCAACAGCGCCCCCGAGGTGGTTGAGACCGTGGTCAAAGACGACCACGACAAAGTTGGCCGCAACGACCCCTGCTGGTGCGGCTCGGGCAAGAAGTACAAGAAGTGCCACGGCGCCTGAGGGCGCTGCAAGCCGGCGCATCTCGGGGTCTTCAGTCGGCCCGCTGCGGGTCACACACTGATGTGCGCTCCCCACTCGGCCCTCCCTGCATCCCCCGATCTGCTTGGCTTGCAGCGCCCTCAGAAGGCCAATGAAGATTTCCGATCCCGTTCGCCGCTTCATCGATGCCTTCAACGAGGGCGACCTCGATGCCTTTGTGGCCGTGCTCGACCCCGAAGTCGAACTGCACGCCGGCAGGGGGTTGCGAAAGGGGGCCGAGGCGGCGCGCCGGTGGGCGACGCGGGCGCCAGGGGGCGTGCAGCAGACAATCGATCTCGATCACCTATACGAGGACTCCGACCGGGCCGTGGCGCTGATCACCCGGCGCTGGCACTGGGAAGAGGATGGCTCCTTCGCCCACGAGGAGGAGATGGCGTGGCTTTTTGAGTTGCGTGACGGGATGGTCCGAAGCTGGCGCCCCTTCGAGGACCGCGTCGAGGCCCTGCATGCCGCCGGTTTCGAGCACGGCACCGCGGCTGAGTAAGCTGCGGTGCATGGCTGAGACCGCGTCAACCGAATCGGTGCCGGCGCGGCTCGCCGAGATCCGCGATCAGTTGAAGCTGCTCGCGGACTACCTTTGACCCGGCTGCGCTCGAAACCGAGATAACGCAGCTCGAGGCCGAGATGCAGCGACCTGGCTTCTGGGACGAGCAGGAGGCCGCCGCCCGCACTTCGGCCGCCCATGCGCGGGCGCAGCGCAAGCTGAAGACGTTCATCGGCCTGGAGTCGGAGGCCGGCGACCTCGCCGAGTTGGCGGAGATGGCAGCCGAGGATGAGGAGATGGCGGCCGAACTCGATGCCCAGCTCTCCTCGGTCGAGCGCCGGCTCGCCGAGCTGGAGGAGGCGCGGCTGTTCAGCGGCAGCTATGACGCCGGCGACGCGGTCGTCACTGTCCACGCCGGGGCGGGGGGGACCGACTCCCAGGACTGGGCCGAGATCCTGCTGCGGATGTACCTGCGCTGGGCCGAGCGCCGTGGCTTCGAGGTCGAGATGAAGGAGGCGTCGCCGGGAGAGGAGGCCGGCCTCAAGTCGGGGACCTTCATCGCCCGCGGCGAGAACGCCTACGGCCTCTTCGCCGCCGAGCGCGGCGTCCACCGCCTGGTCCGGATCTCGCCCTTCGACTCCTCCTCGCGGCGTCACACCAGCTTCGCCCAGGTCGACGTCGCGCCGCTGGTCGAGTCCGCCGGAGACGTCGAGATCGACGAGGCCGACCTGCGCGTCGACACCTACCGCGCCTCCGGCGCCGGCGGCCAGCACGTCAACAAGACCGACTCGGCGGTGCGGATCACCCACCTCCCGACCAATACCGTCGTCCAGTGTCAGAACGAGCGCTCCCAGACCCAGAACAAGGCGGTCGCGATGCAGATGCTGCGCTCGAAGCTGGTCGAGCTGGAGGAGCGCAAACGGGCCGAAGAGCTGGCCAAGGTGCGCGGCGAGGTCAAGGACGTGGCCTGGGGCTCGCAGATCCGCAGCTACGTCCTTCACCCCTACACGATGGTCAAGGACCACCGCACCGAGCACGAGGTGGGCGACGTCCAGCGGGTGCTCGACGGCGACATCGACGAGTTCATCCGCGACTACCTGAACAAGACCGCGGCTTCGTCGGCCAGTTGATGGAGCCGCTCGTCTTCCTGGAGCGTCCGGCGGCCGCGAGGGCCGAGGGCCTGCTCGTCCTTCACCACGGCCGCGGGACCGACGAGCGCGATCTGCTCGGGCTGGCCGATGTGCTCGACCCCGAGCAGCGGCTGCACGTGGTCACGCCGCGGGCGCCGCTGGTGCTGCCGGGCTCTCCCGGCTACCACTGGTACCGCGTGCCGCGCGTCGGTTACCCCGATCGCGACAGCTTTGACTCCGCTCGGGCCGCTTTGGCCGATCTCCATGACGAGCTCTGGGAGCGGACGGGCGTCGACCCCTCGCACACGGTGCTCGGCGGCTTCTCGATGGGAACGGTGATGAGCTACGCAATGGCCCTCGGCGGCGACCGTCCCCCGGTCGCGGGCATCCTCGCCTTCAGCGGCTTCATCCCGGTGGTCGAGGGTTGGCAACCGCAGTTCGGGGACAGGCTTGAGACCAGGATCTTCATCGCCCATGGCCGTCAGGATCCGATCATGGAGATCGAGTTCGCCCACCGCGCCCGCGAGGCGCTCAAGGCGGGTGGGCTCTCCGTCGATTACCACGAGTCGGAGGTGGGCCACCAGATCGACCCCGCCCATGTCCCCGCCGCGATCGAGTGGTTACGTGGGACGATCTAGCCGATGACCTCCTCGCTCCCCGAGCTCGACGGCGTCACCCACCGCGATGTGCGGGTGGGCGGGGTGCGGCTGCACGTGGCCGAAGCAGGGAGTGGCTCGCCGGTCGTCCTGCTGCACGGCTGGCCCCAGCACTGGTGGGCCTGGCGCAAGGTGCTGCCGGAGCTGGCCAAGCAGCGGCGGGTGATCTGCCCCGACCTGCGCGGTTTCGGCTGGAGCGACGCTCCGGCCGGCCCCTATGAGCTGGGAGAACTTGCCGCCGACGTCGTCGGCCTGCTCGATGCCCTCGAGCTCGATCGGGTCGAGCTGGTCGGACACGACTGGGGTGGCTACATCGGTTTCCTCGTCTGCCTGCGGGCGCCCGAGCGGATTCGCCACTACCTGGCGATGGCGATCGCCCATCCCTGGGTCGAGCCTCCCAAGCCTTCGCTGGGCGCGCTGCGCACGTTCGGCTACCAGTTTCTGCTGGCGGCGCCCGGGGTTGGCGCCTCGACCCTTCGCTTCGCCCCGTCCTTCGTCGAATTGGTCTTCAAGAAGGGATCCCACCCCGAGATGACGTGGACCGAGGAGGAGCTGGCCTGCTACGCCCAGAGTTTCCGGCCCGCCGACCATGCGCTTGCCTCCTCGCATCTCTACCGGAGCTTTCTGAGGCGTGAGGTTCCGCGACTGCGTAACGGCCATTACCGCTCTCGTCGCCTCTCGGTTCCAACTCGTCTGCTCACCGGCGAAGCCGACCTGGTCGTACAGGCGCAGGCGCTTGACGGCTTCCAGGACTACGCCGACGACATGTCCTTGGAGGTGGTCGAGCGATCCGGGCATTTCATCGCCGAGGAGCGCCCCGAACTTGTGCTGGAAAGGGCCGCCGAGTTGTTCGACCCGGTCAGCGCCGGCTGAGGCAGCCCGGGCGCTAGGCGCCGAAGACTGACTCGGACTGCAGCCAGGTCAGCCGGTTGCCGCCGCCGTGCTCGATCGTCAGGTGCCGGGTGTCGAAGCGCCGGCAGCTGTGGGGGGTGGCCGGGATACGGACCTCGACCGTGAAGCTGTTGGCGGCCGATACCTTCGACGCCTGGCTTGTGCTCAGGCTCTCCGAGAGCCGAATCGCGCCGGAATTGCCGAGGCGCTGCTTCGCCGCGGCGAATTTCAGCGCGCCCTTGTCGCCGGTGAGGCGATAGGCGACGGCGGCTTCGGTCGGTTCGGTCGAGGTGTAGTGAATCAGCAGCCGGACCTTGTCCTGAGCCGGGTAGGCGAAAGCCTGGGCGCGGGCCGTCTGCAGCAGGCATTCGGCCGGGGGATGGTTGCCTTCTTCGTCTTCAAGCTCTTCTTCTTCAGCCGCTTCGTCTTCAAGTTCTTCTTCTTCGGATTCTTCTTCGCCTTCGTCTTCTTCTTCGTCCGAGGGAAGCGAGAGCGCCGGGCCGACATTGGGTCCCGTGTGCAGGGTCAAGGCCGCGGCCGGCCGGGCCACGAGCAGCACGACCAGCAGGGCAACAGGGACCGCGAAAAAGGCCCACCAGGCGATTCGCGTCGCCGCCGGCATCTGGCCGGGGGCGGTTGTGCCGGTCCTCTGCATAGATCCTTGGATCGGCTCGGCCTGGCGAAATCTTTAGACCGTTAGCCGGATGGTTTGCCCGCAAGCATGCCCTCCAGGCGCAGCAGCCCCTCCTTCATCGGCAGCCCGCCGCCATAGCCACCGAGAGCGCCGCCGGTTCGCAGCACGCGGTGGCAGGGGACGACGATCGGGATCGGGTTGGAGCCGCATGCTGTGCCCGCGGCGCGCACGGCCTTCTTGTTGCCGGCGCTGATCGCCATCTGGGTGTAGCTACGGGTCTGGCCGTAGGGGATACGGGCGATCGCCCGCAGCACCTTGCGGCGGAAGTCCTTGCTCAGCCGCCAGTCCAGCGCCAGATCGAAGTGCTCGAGCTTGCCCTCGAAGTAGAGGTCGAGCTCGCGGCGGACCTCGTCGAGCTGCGCGGGGGCCTCGAGCACGCGGGGGGAGACCCGGTCCGCCAAATCGAGCAAGAGCTCGTCGGCATCCTGGTTCGGGAGCCCCACCCGCACCAGCCCCCGCGGGGTAGCCGCCAGCAGTAGCTGTCCATATGGCGAGTCGGTGGTTGTGTAGGCGACGTCGAGCAGCCCGTCCTTGGCGGCGCGCTCGGCGAGGCGCTGCAGTGAGTCCTTCATGCCAGCTCCTTCCTCAGCCGCTTGATTCCCTCGTGGAGGCTGCGGCGAGCCGCCTCGGGCGAACAGCCGAGCGTGGCGGCGATCTCGGTGTGGGGGAGGTCACAGGCGTAGCGCAGGGCCACCGCCGCTCGCTGTTTCGGCGGCAGGGAGCCGACGAGTGGCCAGATTCCGTCGCTCGGCTCAGGGTCGCCGACAGCGATCTCCGGCGGCTCGGCAACCGACAGCGGCCGGCGCCCGTTGGCGCGGTGATGGTCGACCGCCTTGCGGGAGGCGATCGTCAGTAGCCATCCACGCAGGTTGCTCGTGTCCTCGAGTTTCGGATAGGCGCGCAGGGCGGAGAGGAACGTCTCCTGGAAGCAGTCGTCGGCGTCGCTGCGGCCGACGGCGCCGCGCAGCACCGCCATCACGTCGGCGGCGTGCTCGTCGATCAGGATCTGGAACGGGGGCAGGTCAGTCACCTCAATGCATTAAACGCTGCGACAGAGCGAAACGTGAGGGACTGGATCGGACGAGGGGTGCATTTCCATTCGCATAGGAGGGAAATGCACCCCTCGTGCTTGATCTAGGCTGCGACGATGCCCGATCCTGGTGAGCCGCTTGGCGAGATTGTTGCCCGGGCGCTGGCCGAGGATCTCGGCGCAGGGGACGTGACCTCGGAGGCGACGGTGTCGGAGGGCGCGTGCGGCCAGGCTCGGATCGTGCAGAAGGCTCCAGGGGTCGCCTTCGGCTTTGACGTTGTCGAGGAGACGATGCGCCAGTGCGGCGTCGAGCGGGTCGAGAGGCTCGGGGAGGAGGGGCAGTGGCGCGACTATGTCCCCGCCGACGCGATCATTGCGACGGGGTCGGCGCGGGCGCTGCTTGCCGCCGAGCGCACGGCGCTGAACTTCCTCGGCCACCTTTCGGGAGTCGCCACCTTGACCGCCCGCTTCGTCGAGGCCGTCGCCGGCACCGGCGCCCGCATCCTCGACACCCGCAAGACGACGCCGGGCCTGAGGGCGCTGGAGAAGGCGGCGGTGGTGGCCGGGGGCGGCCGCAACCACCGCATCGGCCTCTACGACGCGATCCTGATCAAGGAGAACCACATTGCCCTCGCCGATGGGCTGGCCAGGGCTGTCTACAGGGCGCGCCGAGCCCACCCCGACCTGGCGGTCGAGGTCGAGTGCCGCAACCTCGACGAGGTCGCCTACGCGCTCGGGACCGGGGCCGACATCCTCCTGCTCGACAACATGGACACCGAGACGCTGGCCAAGGCCGTCGCCCTTCGCGATGTCGAAACCGGGGGAGAGGGGAAGGGCCCGGCGTTGGAGGCCTCCGGCGGCGTCGACCTGGAGACTGTCCGCCCGATCGCCGAAACGGGCGTCGATCTGATCTCGATCGGCGCTCTGACCCACTCGGCGCCGGCGCTCGACTTCAGCATGCTGATTGAGCTCGCTTAGCCGGCGCTACTTGAGGAGTTTCGAGAGACGACGGTCTTTGAGGATCCGGCCGCCGGTCTGCTCCTTCGGGCAGTAGTTGGTCTGGTGTTCGGAGAAGAAGACGGCCTCGATCGTCGTCCCGCAGCGCGGGCAGGGATCGCCCTCGCGCCGGTGGACCTGAAGTGGCATCGGCACCTTGTCTGGGACTTCGTTCCCGATCGTCTTCTCGTAGTGGTCGATCGCGTCGCCGAGCACGTGGAGGGCGGCGTGCAGCCGCCCCACCTCATCCTCATCCAACTCCGAGCCTTTCCTGAAGGGAGATAGGCGAGCCTCCCAGAGGATCTCGTCGACCCAGGAGCGGCCGATCCCGGCGATCGTGCGCTGGTTGCGCAGCAGCGGGTGGAGGTGGCGCGGCTCGTCGATCAGCGCGGCGAAGGCTTTGAGTGGGGGAGGCGGCCAGGCTTCGGGCCCCAGCGTCTCGACCATCTCGTCCCCGGCAACCGCATCGGTGGCAAGCAACTTCGCCCAGGCCCGCTGCTTGGTCCCGAACTCCCGCAACCGCAACTCGCGCCCATCCTCCAGCCGAACCAGCACCCGCGAGGCGCGGTCTTTCGGCGAAGCGCGTTTGTCGAAGGCGCGCAGCCGCCCGGCCGACATCAAATGAATAAGCAAGGCCAGGTCCCCAAACTCAACCACGGGCATCTTCCCGACCCGGCGGGCTCCCGTCACCTCGCGCCCCACCAGCGCATCAAGCGGCGGCTCAAAGGTCTTCATCACATTCATCCCCGGCGCCAGCACCGATTCGACGACCGCTCCACGCAAGCTCGAGTCCAGCCGGCGGGCAACGATCTCAACCTCCGGAAGCTCTGGCATCCAGCAAGTCTGGCGCTTCCGCCTGTTGGTGGCCTGGCCTGGGGCCGAGAACGTAACCTTGCCTGCAGGCCTCCTGACCAGGCCACCCCCCGGAACGGCTAAACTTGCACAACGTTCATTCGACTGGATCAAGGCACCCGCCGGCCCAGCGAACATCAGGAAAGGAAGGGCTCATGCAGGAGCTCCCGACGATCCAACCCACCAAACCGGACGCTCTCTCGCCCGCAGAGATCGCTGCCCTGAGCGATGAAGTTCGCGCGCTCGCCGCCGAGCGCAACGCGGTCATCCTCGCCCACAACTACGAGCTGCCCGAGATCCAGGATGTCGCCCACCACATGGGGGACTCGCTCGGGCTCTCTCGCCAGGCCGCGGCCACCGACGCCGACGCGATCGCCTTCTGCGGGGTTCACTTCATGGCCGAGACGGCTTCGATCCTCTCGCCGGAAAAGACGGTCCTGATCCCCGATCTCGATGCCGGCTGCTCGCTGGCGGACTCGATCGACGCCGACCAGCTGCGCGCCTGGAAGGCCGAATATCCGAAGGCGTTGGTGGTGATGTACGTCAACACCTCGGCCGAGGTCAAGGCCGAGACCGACTACTGCTGCACCTCCTCCAACGCGGTCAAGGTGGTCGAGCACATCTGGGCCGAGCACGGGCCCGATGCCGAGATCCTCTTCGGTCCCGACATGTGGCTGGGCGCCTTCGTCGAGCGCGAGACCGGGCTCGTCGACGATCGGGAGCGCCGCGGCAACTTCCACATCTGGGATGGCGAGTGCCACGTCCACGCCGGGATCCGTCCCGGCGACATCGCCCAGACCCGGGCCGAACATCCCGAGGCCGAGTTCCTGATCCACCCCGAGTGCGGTTGCTCCACCCAGGCGATGGAGTACGTCGCCTCCGGCGACATCGATCCCGGTGGCGTCCACATGCTCTCCACCTCGGGGATGCTCGAGCACGTCGAGTCGCACCCGGACGGCAGCTTCATCGTCGCCACCGAGAACGGGATGCTCTATCCGCTCCAGCAGGCGGCGCCGCGAGCCAACCTGATCGAGGCCAACCGGATGGCCGTCTGCAAATACATGAAGATGATCACGCTGCCGAAACTGCGCGACTCGCTGCGCGATATGAAGCACGAAGTCCGTGTGCCGGGGGAGATCGCCGAGCTTGCCCGGGTCCCGATCGAGCGAATGGTCGCGATCGGTTAGCGCGAGATAGAGTCCGGCCGCCCGCCGGCCCGACGAAAAGGACTGAGTCTCTTGCCCGAGATCGCACCCGAGGATTCAACCAGCACCGAGCAGCTGCACGAGCTCGCTCAGCAGCTCCGAGTAGACGCGATCCGCGCCGTCGACGCGGCCGGCTCCGGCCACCCGACCTCCTCGATGTCAGCCGCCGACCTGATGGCCGTTCTCTTCGCCAATGGCCACCTCCGCTACGACTTCTCCGCTCCCGAGGACCGGGCCAACGACCACCTTGTCTTCTCCAAGGGGCACGCCTCGCCGCTGCTCTACGGCCTCTACAAAATGGCCGGCGCGATCGACGACGAGGAGCTGCTCACCTTCCGTAAGTTCGGCGCCCGCCTGCAGGGCCACCCGACGCCGGAACTTCCCTGGGTCGACGTCGCCACCGGCTCGCTCGGCCAGGGCCTGCCGATCTCGATCGGCATCGCCCTCACGGCCGACCGCCTCGAGTCCTCCGATCTCAACGTCTGGGTTCTCTGCGGGGACTCCGAGATGGCCGAGGGGTCGATGTGGGAGGCCTTCGAGCACGCCGGACACGCGAAGCTCAGCAATCTGATCGCGATCGTCGACGTCAACCGGCTCGGGCAGCGAGGCCCGACAATGCACGAGTGGGATACCGCCCCCTGGGCCGCCCGGGCGGGCGCCTGCGGCTGGGATGTGCAGGAGATCGACGGCCATGACCCAGCCTCGATCGAGGCGGCTTACGTCCAGGCGGAAGCAGCTGACCGTCCGGCCGTGATCTTCGCCCGCACAAAGAAGGGCTCCGGAGTCTCCGCTGTCGAGGACAAGCCGGGTTGGCACGGCAAGCCGCTGGCCGACCCCGAGGCCGCGATCGCCGAGCTTGGGGGGGTCCGCTCGCTCTCGGTCACCGTCAAGTCGCCGCCGGCGGCGCAGCCGTTCGAGGTCGAGCGGGCCCAGGTCGAGAAGCCGGCCTACGAGCTCGGCGCCAAGGTCGCCACCCGTGGCGCCTACGGCGATGCCCTCGCCTGGGTCGGCTCGATCGACGAGAAAGTGGTGGCGCTTGACGCCGAGGTCGGCAACTCGACCTACGCGGAACGCTTCGCCGACAAACACCCTGACCGCTTCTTTGAGATGTTCATCGCCGAGCAGCAGATGGTCGCCAGCGCCGTCGGCATGCAGACGCGCGGCTGGAAGCCGTTCGCCTCAACCTTCGGCGCCTTCCTCAGCCGCGCCTACGACTTCGTCCGCATGAGCGCAGTCTCCGACGCCGACCTCAAGCTCTGCGGCTCCCACGTCGGCGTCTCGATCGGCGCCGACGGGCCGTCGCAGATGGCGCTGGAGGACATCGCCTCCTTCCGCGCGGTTCTCGGCAGCGTCGTCCTCTATCCATCCGACGCCAATCAGACCGTGCGGCTCGTCGATGCGATGCGCGAGCACCGCGGCGTCAGCTACCTGCGCAGCACCCGCGAAGCGCTGCCGACGCTATACGGGGCAGATGAGTCCTTCGAGATCGGCGGTAGCCGCACCCTGCGCTCCAGCGCTGAGGACGCGGTCACCCTGATCGGCGCCGGCATCACCCTGCACGAATGCCTCGCCGCCGCCGACGAGCTCGCCGAAAGCGGCATCTCCGCCCGCGTGATCGATCTCTACTCGGTCAAGCCGGTCGACGCCGAGGCTGTGCTTGGCGCCGCGGCCGAGACTGGCATTTTGGTCACTGTCGAGGATCACTGGCCGGAGGGGGGGATCGGCGAGACGGTCGCCGGCGTCCTCGCCGAATCCGATGTCAACGCCCGCCTCGTGCGCCTCGCCGTCTCCGGCCGCCCCGGCAGCGGCCAGCCGGCAGAGCTCTTGGCCGCGGCTGGAATTGACGCCGCGCACATCGTTTCCGCGGCTGAGTCGGCGATTACTAGCGCTCGCTAATACTTCGCTAAGCTTTCGCCAACGCGAATTGGGCGCTGTCTTGCGCTCCCGATGGGGCGCAGGAGTCACCCTGTACTCGCAGAACAGAGCCGGGCATGGCCAGAGCGAGCAAGCGAAACAAGAGCGACGGAGAGCCACGGCGCCCCCGCAAGGGCGGCGCGCCGATCATCGAGCTGCGTGAGGCGACCAAGGTCTACCCCGGTGGGCACATGGCGCTGGACCGCGTCTCGCTGGCGATCAATCGTGGTGAGTTCGTCTTCCTCGTCGGCCCGACCGGCTGCGGCAAGTCGACCCTGATCAAGATGCTGATTCGGGAGCTGGCCCCGACCAACGGGACCGTCAGCATCGCCGGCCGCGACATGGGCGCCCTGCCGGAGAAGAAGATTCCGCAGCTGCGGCGCAACATCGGCACCGTCTTCCAGGACTTCAAGCTGCTCCCGGACCGCACCGTCTACGACAACGTCGCCTACGCGCTGCAGGTGATCGGCGCCAGCCGCGCCGAAATCCGCGAGCAGGTGCCGGAGACCCTGCGCCTGGTCGGGCTCTCGACCAAGCTCCACAGCTATCCCGACCAGCTTTCCGGCGGCGAGCAGCAGCGCGTCTCGATCGCCCGCGCCTTCGTCAACCACCCGCCTCTCCTGCTCGCCGACGAGCCCAGCGGCAACCTCGACCCGGTCACCTCGATCGGGGTGATGCAGCTGCTGTACCGGATCAACAAGACCGGCACGACCGTCCTCGTCGTCACCCACGACCGCGAGATGGTCGACAACATGCAGCGCCGCGTGATCGAGCTCTACGAGGGCCGCGTCGTCCGCGACGAGGTCAGCGGCGGTTACACCGAGGAGTCGACGACCGAGTTCGGCGTCCGCGTGCGGGCAGAGATGGGCGTCGCCCCCGAGGGCCAGACCAACGGACACGACAAGCAGCTCTTCTAGATGTCAAAGCTCTTCTTCTTCATCCAGGAGGCATTCCGGGCGCTGCGCCGCAACGCGGCGCCAAGCCTGGCTGCGATCGTGACCACGGTCACCACCGTGATCCTGCTTGGCGTCCTGATCCCGATCTTCCAGACGGCGCAGGGAACGAGCGAAAGCGTGCGCAACCAGCTCGAGATCCGCTACCCGATCTATGCCGACGCGACCAAGGGCGAGATCGCTTCGACCCAGAAGCAGCTTGGCGCGGTCCCGCATGTGAAATCGGTCAGGTTGATCAGCAAAGAGGAAGCGCTGGCCGAACTGAAGAAGGACCTCAAAGACAAAACCATCCTGCAGCAGCTGCACACGAACCCGTTGCCCGCCAACTTTGCCGTCAAGGCCGATGACGCTTCCAACCTGGATTCGATTCGTGCCGCGATCATGCCGACCGGGTCGAGCGGAAAGCCACAGCCGATCTCCTCGATCATCTCCGGGGAATTCGATCGCCAGCAGGACTCGCAGAAGATCGAGCAGGTGACGGGGGCTCTGAAGATCGTGCTCTCGATCATCACGGCGCTGCTGATCGCGGCCTCGCTGATGCTGGTCGGCAACACGATCCGCCTCTCCATCTACACCCGCCGCCGTGAGGTCGAGGTGATGCGGCTGGTCGGCGCGACCCGCTGGTTCATCCGCTGGCCCTTCATGATCGAGGGCGTCGTCGTCGGCTTCACCGGCGGCCTGGTAGCCATACTTATCCTGTGGCTGGGCAAGATCACCATCGTCGACCCGCTCAGCAACACGTTCTCCTTCCTCGCCGCGCAGAACAACAGCACCCTCTCGTTCCCGGCGCTGGTGGCGATCCTCTTCGGCGCCGCGGTCCTGGTCTCCGCGGTCGGCTCCGGCGTCACGCTGCGGCGCTTCCTGAAGGTCTGAGGCCCTCTTGAGGGCCAGGGCGGTAATCGCCTTCGCGACCGCGCTGATCGCCGTCCTGCTGGCCGGGATCTGGCTGGGCGGGCACCCGGGCAGGCTTCCGAACTTCCTCCGCAAGGGCTTCGTCGACTCCTCCGCGGGCCTCACCGCCGAGGCGGGCGAACTGATCCAGGACAACTACTACCGCTCGGTCGGCAACACCCAGCTCGGCAACTCCTCCCTGCAGGGCATGGTCAGAGAGCTGCGCAAACGCTTCCACGACCGCTTCTCCGACTATTTCTCCCCGGAACACCTCGAACAGTTCAACGAAGAGATCTCGGGGCACTTCTCCGGGATCGGGCTCAGCGTCAAAGAAGTCAAACGGGGCCTCGAGGTCGAACGTGTCTTCGCCGGCTCGCCGGCCGCCCGGGCCGGGATCGACGCGGGAGATGTGATCGTCTCCGTCGACGGCCACTCGCTGGCCGGCGTCGACAGCACCGTGGCGACGGAAAGGATCAAAGGGCCGGAAGGCACCGATGTGGTCGTCGGCGTGCTCGACGCCAAGACCGGGAAGGTCCGCAAAGTCAGGCTGACCCGGGCCCAGGTCTCGCTGCCGAACGTGACCCACCGGGTCAAGACGGTTGATGGGCGGAAGCTCGGCTACATCCGCTTCCTCAGCTTCAGCGAAGGCGCCCACGCCGAGCTGCGCGAAGCGGTCGAAAAGGTCGAGGCCGAAGGCGCCGAAGGGATCGTGCTCGACCTTCGCGGCAACGGCGGCGGCCTGCTCGAGGAGGCGGTCCTGACCGCAAGCATCTTCCTGCCGAAGGGGCAGGTGGTGACGACGACAGAGTCGCGGACGCAGGGCAACGCCGAATACAAGACGCTCGGCGAAAACCTTCCCAAGGTCCCGCTGGTCGTCCTCATCGACCGTAACACCGCCTCGGCGGCCGAGATCCTGACCGCGGCCCTGGCCGATGACGCCGGCGCTCTCGTGGTCGGCACTCGCTCCTACGGCAAGGGCGTCTTCCAGCAGGAGGTGGATCTCTCCAACGGCGGCGCCTTGAAGTTGACGATCGGCGAGTACTTCACCCCCGAACACGTCAACCTGGCCGGCAAGGGCATACACCCCGACGTTCACGCCAGCGACGATCCACAGACCAAATCCGACGAGGCGATGCAGCGTGCCTTCCAGGTGCTCGCCGGCCAGGCGCAGGGGTGAGCGCGCGGGCGGCCGCCCCCCCGAAGCGCGCGCGACAGGCGGTCGAGGCCCTGCTTCGCGAGCGGCTCGGCCACCGTGGCTTCAGCGCCGGGCTGGAGCTGGAGGCAGGAAAAGCGGCCGCTGTCGCCGAGTCGCGCTTCCGCGGCCGTCGCGATCTCAGGGCTCTGCACACCTTCACCGTCGACCCTGCCACCGCGCGCGACTTCGATGACGCGATCTCGGCCCAGCGTGAGGACGACGGCGCTCGGATCTGGGTCCATATCGCCGATGTCGCCGCCCACGTCCCGCCCGGGTCCGGGCTGGACGAAGAGGCGCGGCGGCGCTGCAACAGCACCTACGTGCCCGGCGCGGTCGAGCCGATGCTGCCGCACGCTCTCAGCAGTGGAGCCTGCAGCCTGGCGCCTGACGTCGACCGCCTCGCCGTCACCGCCGAGATCGAGCTGGGGCCCGGCGCCGAGCCGCGCCAGGCGCGCTTTTACCGCAGCCTGATCCGCTCTGACGCGCGCTTTGACTACGACCAGCTCGACGTGATCTTCTCCGGCCGGGCCGAGGCGCCCGAGGACGTTGCCGAGCCGCTGGCGGTCGCGCGCGAAGTCGCGGCGGCGCTGGGCGATCGGCCGAGCTCGACCAGGCTCGATATCGAGTCCTTCGAGCCCGAGTTCCGCTTCGACTCCGAAGGCAACGTGACCGGCGCCCGCGGTGTCGCCCAGACCGAGTCGCACCGGTTGATCGAGCGCTTGATGATCCTCACCAACGAGCAGGTGGCCCAGCTGCTGGAGCGGCGCCGGGCGCCGGCGATCTACCGCGTCCACGGCCAGCCGGACCCGCCGCGGGTCGAGCGCTTGGTCGGCCAACTGCATGCGCTCGGGGTGCCGACGCCGCCACTGCGCGCCGGGCTGTCGGCCCGCGAGGCGGGCGCCGTCGCCGCCGAGGCGAGCAGGCTGGCGACCCGCGAGGCCGGGCGGCGCGGCCACGGCCGCGAGGCGTATACATCGCTCGTGCTCCGTTCTCTCAAACCTGCTCAGTACAACGAGCGCAACAGCGGCCATGCCGGCCTCGGCAGCCCTGCCTACTGCCACTTCACCTCGCCGATCCGCCGTTATCCCGATCTGATCGTGCACCGGGCCCTGCTGGCGGCGATCGGGGAGGGTGAGGCCGCGCCAGGCCTGGGCGAGGCGCGAGTCGTCGCTCAGCGTTGCTCGGAGTCTGAGCGTGAGTCGACCAAGATTGAGCGCGATGCCGACGACGTCTGCGCCGCCTATCTGCTCGACCGCGAGCTGTTCGAGCGGGGCTGGGAGCAGAAATTCGAGGGGGAGGTCTCCGGCGTGATCCAGGCCGGCGCCTTTGTCGCTTTCGCCGGCGAGCTCGCCGACGTCTATGAGGGCTTCGTCCCGGCTCGGCTGATGCGGGGCGAGTACTTCGAGCTGAACCAGACGGAGACGGCGCTGGTCGGCCGCAAGACGGGGACGACGGTGCGGTTGGGCGATCCGATCTCGGTCAAGGTGGGGCGGATTGACGGCCCGGCGGGCCGGGTCGACCTGGAGCCGGCCGGTGGCTGAAAAGAAGAAGAGGCTGCCCGAGTCCGGCGATGTCGTCACCAACCGCCGCGCCCGCCACAAGTTCGAATGGGTCGAGAAGATGGAGGCCGGGATCGTGCTCAGCGGGGCCGAGGTCAAGTCGCTGCGCGGCGGCAACGCCCAGATGACCGACGCCTACGCGGTGGTCGAGGACGGCGAGGTCTGGCTGCGCAAGCTCTACATCCCGCCCTACGTCTTCGCCGGCAACGACAACCACGACCCCGACCGCCCCCGCAAGCTGCTCCTGCACCGGGGCGAGATCGAGCGCCTGATCGGGACCACGGCGCAGAAAGGCCTGACCCTGATCCCCACCCGGATCTACTTCAAAGGCCCGCGGGCGAAGGTCGAGCTGGCGCTGGCCCGGGGCAAGGAGGGCCGCGACCGTCGCCGCGAGATCGCCGATCGCGACGTGCGGCGCGAAGTCGAGCGCGATTTCAAGGGGCGGATGAGGTGAGCCCAGGCGACCCGGTCGAACATCGGCCGAGGTGGATCGGGCGCCGGGCGCTACCTGACCGGCTCACATGAAAAGATTGGAAAGCATGCAGGCCGCCTCCATCCTTCTCGGGAATTTCGTCGGCGATAACACCTCCTACTTTGTCGCTGCCCTGCTGGCCGCGATCCTCTTGCTCCTGCTGGTGGTCAGCATCACCCAGCGCCGGGCCAAAGAGAAAGCGAAAAAACAGGCGATAGCCCAGGGCGCAGCCCCAGGCGCGCCGGCGGCCGGAATTTCGGCCGCTGCCGGCGCCCCGGCTCCTCAGACGCCTCCGCAGGTGGCCGCCCCGGGCCCCGGCCAGGCTCCGCAGGGCGCCAAGGAGAAACGCGCCAAAGCCCGGGAGCAGCAGCGCGCCGCTCGCATGGAACACCGCAAACGCAGCCAGGAAGAGGCAAAGCGGCGCCGGGAGGAGAAGCAGGCAAAACGGGCGCAGCGGCGGGGTAAGGCCCCTGCCGGCGCTCCGGCGCCCGTTGTGCCGACTGCTGTTGCTCCAGGGGGAGCGCCGCTGGCGGCGGGCTCGCCCGTGCCCGTGACGGTCGCCGGTCAGACTCAGCCCGCTCCCGCGCCTCAGCCCGCCCCGGCGGCCGCCAAGCGAGGCCCGTTCGGCCTCAAGCTCGGTCGCGGCGGCGACCGGCGTCGTCAGAAGGACGCCGCCAAAGCCGAGCGCCAGCTTGCCGCGGCCCGGGCCGCCCACGAGCGTGAGATGCTGAAGACAGGCGTCGCCCAGTCGCTCGAGGCCGTCCAGCCGCCTCAGCCCGCAGCCCCGCAGCCACCCGCGCAGCAGCCCCTGCCCACGCCTCCGGCGCAGGCATTCCCGCCGACTCCGCAGCCACCACAGCCGGTCCTGGCTCCCCAGCCGCCGGCGGGCGCGCTGCCGACTCCCGCTTCCGGGTACGACCCGACCGCGGCCGAGCAGCGGGTGCGGTCGAAGGTCGAGGAGATCCAGCGCGAGGAGGAGCGGATGCGGGTCGAAGCCGATCAGCGCATCCGCGATGCCGAGCGCATGCAGCGTGAAGCCGAAGAGCGTGCCGCCGGCGCCCAGGCCGGCCAGGTCACCCAGAGCATGGAGGCGATCGCGCCGACTCCGGCGGCAGCTCCTCTGACGCCACCGCCCCCGGCCAGCGCTCTCCAGCCCCCGGCGCCGCAGTCAGAGCCGCCATCTCCCGAGCTGAACGCAGCCGAGCAGCAGATCCAGCAGGAGCGCGAAGCCCATGAGCGCTCGCTGGTCGAGGCGCAGGAGCGCCTGCGCCAGATTGAGGAGCGGACCAAAGCGGCGGAGCGCCGCGCCGCGGAGGCCCAGCGCCTGGCCAAACTGAAGGCGGAGGAGGCTGAGCGCCAGCAGCGTCTGCGCGAGATGCACGAGAGCGTCGCCCAGGCCGAGGAGCGCGCCCGCGAGGCGGAGCGCCGCGCCGAAGAGGCCGAGCAGGCCGTCCTGCGGTCGGTTCAGCCGACACCGGAGCCGTCAACACCGGCAGCTCCGTCATCGCCGATGCCGGAGCCACCCAGCCCCCCGCCATTTGGCTCGCCGGCGCCGATCCAGGAAGTCCAGACGCCGGCCCCGGGCCTTGATCTGGGTCAGGGACAGCCCGCCCCGCCGGAGCTGCATGAGCCGTCGCCGACGCCTTCATCGCTGCCTTCGCAGCCACCGCCCTTTGGGTTCCCACCACCGCCCGCGCCAGAGCCTCCTACGCCCGCGACCAGTCCCCTCGGCGGTCAGAAGATCAACCTCAACACGGTCACTTTCGAGCAGCTTCGTGAGCAGGACCTCTCGGTCACCCAGGCCACCCGCCTGCTCGCTCATCGCGAGCGCCTCGGCCAGTTCCAGTCGGTCGATGACCTTGAGCAGATCGCGGGTTTCCCGCAGGAAGTAATCGAGGATCTGAAGCGCCGCTCGACCGTTTGACGGCCCCAGGCGTCGTCTGGGCCTCGTTAAAGGCGTTCGTGTGCCTCGATCAATTTGAGCCAGACCTCGCTGCGGGTCGGGTAAGCGGGCACCGCGTGTCGGAGCTTCGCGAGCGGAACCTCGCCCGCGATCGCCACCGTTGCGGCATGGAGGAAGTCGGCGGTCTCGAAGCCGACGAAGGTTGCGCCGACGATTGTCTTGGCGGTCTCGTCGACGACGATCCGCGAGGTGCCGCCGGTGCCCTTGCCCTGGAAGCTGGCGCCGGCCGTCCCGTCGGTGTCGACATCGGTCGCCGAAGCATCGATCCCGGCGTCCTTGGCCTCGGCAAGCGTCTTGCCGACGGCGGCGACCTGGGGGTCGGTGAAGGTGACGCGGGGGGAGCCGGTGGCCTCGGCGGTGGCAACCGTCTCTCTCCCGAGGATGTTCTCGGCGGCGACCCAGGCCTGGTACTTGCCCATGTGGGTGAGTAGGGCGCGGCCGTTGACGTCGCCGATTGCGTAGAGCCAGTCGCGCTCTCCGACTCGCAGGCGGTCGTCGGTGTCGAGGAAGCCATCGGGCTCGATCCCGATCGAATCCAGGCCGATGCCATCGATCCGGGCACGGCGTCCGACGGCGACCAGGATCTCGCTCGCTTCGACCTGGCCATCCTCGCCCAGCTCGACCACGATGCCGGCGCCGGCGCTGTCGACCCGCTCGGCCTTGGCCCCGACGCGGACGTCGATGCCATGGTTGTCGCGCAGCGACTCGGCGAGCTGCTCGCCGGCGAAAGGCTCTTCGCGGGGAAGCAGTCGCTCGGCGCCCTCGATCAGGGTGACTTTCGTCCCCAGCGTCGACCAGGCCTGGGCCAACTCGGCGCCGACCGGGCCACCGCCGAGGACGATCATGCTGGCCGGGATCCGCTTCGACGTCGTGCCCTCGCGGTTGCTCCAGGTTCGCACCGTTTCGAGCCCGTCGATCGGAGGGATCGCGGCCGAGGTCCCGGTGGCGACGACGACGGCGCGGCGGGCGATCAGCATGTCGTCGCCGACGGCGACCCGCCGCTCGCCGTCGAGCCGCCCCTCGCCGCGGAACAGCTCGATTCCCCGTTCCCTAAGCCAGGGCAGCTGCCCCGAGTCGTCGAGATCGTGGATCACCTCGTCGCGCCGGTCGAGAACCGCCTGCGGGTCGAGCCTGCCTTTGACCGCCTCGGCCGCGCCGGGCACCCGCCGTGTCTCGTCGAGCAGCTCGCCGGGGCGCAGCAGCGCCTTCGATGGCATGCAGGCGTAGAAGGAACACTCGCCGCCGATCAGGTGCGACTCGATCAGGGCGACGCTGAACCCGCCTTCGGCCAGCCGCCCGGCGGCGACCTCGCCGGCGGGGCCGGCGCCAAGCACGACGACGTCGAACTCTCTCTCGCTCATTTGGCCCTTCCTGCCCGACGCCGTACAATGCGAAACGCACATAAGCACGGGGGCGACAGGCTTCGACGTGGTCGATCCGTGCGAATGGTTGCAGGTCGAGGTTGCCGGAGGCCTCGTTAAACCCCGGCACCAACCAATACGTGCGGACCATGAGTTCGCCCTTGCCGCTTAGCTAGTACCTAAGCGATAAGAGTCGGTCCTCCCTCGCCCGCAGGGAGGGGCACCGGCTTCAAAAGCGGGCTTACCCAGGCGGATCGCCCCGTCTGCCAGGGGACAATTCAGAGGGCTTTATCTCCCGTAGTGCCCGCCGGCGCGGACCCCGGGAGACGAGACTAAAGCGCCGGCTATACCTGTAGACGCCTTCGCATCACGGCCGCGGATCCGAGTTCAACTCTCGGCGCCTCCACTACGTTCCACCGGCGCGCCTGCCGCAGGCGCGCCGGGCCCCGCCGCGGCCAGCCGCGCCTGGGGGCGCCTCAGCAGGGTCGCTCCCAGCGCTGTGAGATCCATCGTTGCCGGCAACAGGCGGCCGAAGGGTTCGCTCTCACCCGCCTGGCCCGCCGCCGTCGCCGCGAGGCAGGGCGGCCAGCTCGATGTCGGCGTTGACCGACCCGATCTCGGCCGGTAACTCGGAGAGCTGGACGTTGGCGACGAACTCCATCGGTCTGCCGAGCGGGCGGAAGAAGTTGTCGTAGTGGGTGGGGACCACGGCTCGGGGGTTGAGGCGGGGCAGGATCCGCTTCCAGTAGTCCTCGGTGAAGGCGCGGCCGGCGATGCCGGCGAGGAAGACGTCGACCTCACGCTCGCGGACTGCGTCGTCGATCAGGTTGGCGCTGCCCTGGTGGTAAAAGCGCATCCCGGCGACCGCGATCGAGATCCCCCAGACCTGGCCGCAGCGATAAGCGGCGGGGGAGAGGGCGTC
>DATCBF010000183.1:0-3067 GCA_036512025.1 Solirubrobacterales bacterium | reverse complement strand
CTTCGATGCCGCCGGCTGGGCGACGATCGACCCCAACAGCTTTTCGAACGCCTTCTTTGTGGCCCCCTTGTCCTCTGACGCCTCCAGCCCATCTTCGATGATCTTCAGCGCCGGCTTCACCAGTGCCTCGATCGCGGCCAGGAAGCACTTCTCCTTATCCTCGAAGTGGCGGTAGAAGGCGCTGCGGGAGACGCCTGAGAGCTCGACCAGGTCGGCGACGGTCGTTGCCTCGTAGCCCTTTTCGGCGACGGTGGCGACCATTGCCGCAAACAGCCGTTCTCGCTGGTTGCGTTTCGCGACTGCCCGAGGCGTGCCCCTGCCGGGCGGCAGCATTTTCTCCCGCAGCAGGCTCGAATCCCCCCAAGGTGTCCGCATCAGGGCGGCACCATACCCAGGCTTGTTGGCGCTTTTTGGCAACCTTTTCAGGGTCCTACAGTTGGTACGCGACCGGCCCCAAACAGGCCTGGTCAGTAGCCCAGCGCCTCGCCCCTATTCCCCATCCTATCGCGGTTTTGGCCCTCTCGCCACTGCCTTCCAAGCTCCCTTGGATTCGGGATAATGCAGGCCGTGGTCTGCTCTCGTTTCAGAAGTCACAGGCATACGCCGGAGGCTCGATTCAGCCCGCCCGCGGGAGCGACAACCCTGAACGTCTATGTTCTTAGCGGTCGGCTGTTCCGCGACAGTCAGAGGGAAGGCTTCGCCTGATGGCGCACAGCAGAACCAAGTGAGGTCTCGCCGGGCGCAAGCAGCCTGCATCGCCGTCCTCCTCGGCTGTCTCGCTCTTGGTGTTCTCGGCCTCGGCGTCGAGGGCAGGCTCGATCCGCTCTCGCTCGAGGTTCCGGGGACCTCCGCCTCCCGGGGGGAAGCTCTCGCCAAGGCCCACTTCGGGGACTCGACCCCCTTCGCGATCCTGCTGCGCGGGCCGGCGGCTGCGATCGACCGCCAGGGGCCGCGGTTGGTGCGGGCGCTGCGGCGGGAGACCGGGGCGACGGTCATCTCCACCTGGGACCGGGGAGCGGTGGCCGCCCTGCGGCCCACTGCCCGTCGGACCGTGATCCTCGTCGATTTCCACGTGCCGCTCGACCAGGCGATTCGCGAAACGGCGCCGGCGCTCGAACGGACGCTGGAGCGGCGGGTGCGGCCACCCCTGCGGGCGACCCAGTCCGGCTTCGCCGACGTCTCACGGGCGATCCAGCAGGAATCGATGCGCGCCACCGAGCGCGCCGAGCTGCTTGCCGCACCGCTCCTGATCCTCGTTTTGCTGCTCGTCTTCCGCTCCGCGGTCGCGGCGGCGATCCCCCTCGCCTTCGGCGCGCTGACGGTGTTCGCCGGCCGCGGAGTGCTGAGCCTGCTCGGCTCGCTGATGACGATCGACGCCCTCTCGCTTGTCGTCTGCACGATGCTGGGGCTGGCGCTGGGCGTCGACTACTCGTTGCTGATCGTCTCGCGTTTTCGCGAGGAGTTGGCGGCGGGGAGGAGCCCGGCCGACGCCGCCTCGCGGACGCGTTCCAGCGCCGGCCGTACCACGGTCCTGGCGGGCTCCACCTTCCTGATCGCGATTGTCCTCTCTGCCTTCCTGCAGCCCGGCTCGTTGCTTTTCTCGATCGCCTCCGCCGCCGCCGTGGTCACTGCGATCAGTGTGTTGATCGCAGTGGCGGCGTTGCCCGTGATCCTGGCGTTGCTCGGCGCGCGGGTGAACGCCTTGGCGCTTCCCGGAGGCAGGTCGCGACCGCGGCGCTCGCGGATCGCCGACGCCGCTTCCGCGGCGCTGCGCCGTCCGGGTCTCGCTGCGTTGCTGGTCGCGATCCCGCTGGTCCTTCTTGCCGCTCCAGCCCTTGCCTTCAGGACCGGGGCGCCGGGTATCGACGAGCTACCCGCGGCCAACTCCGCCCGCCAGAGCGCCGAAGCGATCGACCGCGCCATCGGCCCCGGCTGGGAGGCGCCGTTCATCCTCGTGGCGGCGACCGAAGCCGGGCCGATCACCACTGAGCCGAGGCTGGCATTGCTCGGCCGCTGGCAGCGGCGGATCGCGGCGGAGCCGGGTGTGAGAGCCGTGATCGGCCCGGCGCCGCTGGCGCGGCGAGCGACGCCGCTGCGGCGGCTGGGAGAACGCCTCACGGCAAAGGGCGCCGCCGGTCCCGCCCAGCTGACCCGGCTGGGCCCGGGCCTGCAGCGGGCGGCACGGGCGGTCTCGCGGTTGCGGGGTGGCCTGGCCGGCGCCGCCCTCGGCAGCGGCCTGCTCGGCGAGGGCGCCGGCCGGGCTCGAGAGGGCGCCGGCCTGATTGCTTCCGGCCTCGGCCGCGCCGCCGCCGGTAGCGATCGGGCCAGTGGCGCCATCGCCCGCCTCGCCGACGGCTCCAAGAAGCTCAACGACGGGCAGAGGAAGACCGCCGTCGGCAGCTTGGCGCTACAGCTCGGGCTCCATGCGCTGGTACCGCAGGTTCGTGGCAGCAGCCTGGCCCGGGCACGGAAACTTGCCGCGGCACTGGCGGGCGCCGCCGCCGCCGATCCCTCGCTTCGCCCCCAGGCTCGGCAGGCCAGGACCCTGGCCCGGACCATCGCCTCGACGCGCAATGAAGTGCGACGCCTACGCGGCATCGCCGATCGCGTCAACGGCGGCCTCAACCGCCTCGTCGCCGGAGGCAAGAAGCTGGAAGGGGGGGTGGGCCGGCTCTCCGGCGCCGCCCAGGGGTTGGGCGCCGGTCTCGATCGCCTCGGCACTGGAGCCGATCGGCTCGCGTCTGGCCTTTCCGAATTGCGAGGTGGCGCCGGGACGCTGGCGCGCCGGCTCAGCGCCGGCTTCAGGCGCTCGCACCCGCTCGAGGCCGGCTTACGGCGTGTAGGCGTCCAGGTGTCCACCGCCGTGGCGCCGCTGGCGCGCGGCGCGCGCGCTCTGCGCCGCGAATCGCCCGGCCTTTTCGACTCCGGCTATTTCGTGCTCTCCGCCCTGGACGGCGCCTCGCCGGACAGTCGCGCCCTCGCCGGTGAGGCGATCGACATCGGCGGCGGCGGCCAGGCGGCGCGGATGCTGGTCATCCCGCGCTACGCCTTCAACACCACCGGCTCC
>DATCBF010000182.1:0-9580 GCA_036512025.1 Solirubrobacterales bacterium | reverse complement strand
GTGGAGATCGCCGAGGAGGCCGGCGTGTCCGTCGACCTCGAGGCCTTCGAGGCGGCCATGGACCGTCAGCGCACCCAGGCCCGTGAGGCGGCGCGGGCCGGCAAGGCGGTGGCCGGTGAGCAGGCCTACCGGAGTGTGCTCGACACCGAGGGTCAGACCGTGTTCGTGGGTCAGCGCCCCGACGGCTACTCGGCGCCCACCCGGGTGGTGGCCGTGCTCGCCAACGTGGACCCCGAGCACGCCGGCGAGGCCGAGGTCTTCCTCGACCGCACGCCCTTCTACGCCGAGGGGGGTGGCCAGGTTGCCGACTCCGGAGTGTTGCGCTGGGCCGGGGAGGAGGCGAAGGTGGTCGACGTCTACCGGGTCGGCGACGACCAGGCGCTCGAGGTCGAGCCGAGCGGCGGGGCGATCGAGCCCGGCGTCGCGGTCGAAGCCGAGGTCGACCACGAGTCCCGCCACGCGACGATGCGAAACCACACCGCGACTCACCTCCTACACGCGGCCCTGCGCGAGCAGCTCGGCGCCCACGTGCGCCAGGCAGGCTCGGCTGTGCGCCCCGACAAGTTGCGCTTCGACTTCACGCACGGCCAGGGGTTGAGCGCCGAGGAGTTGCGCGAGGTCGAGGACCGGGTCAACGAGTGGGTCAAAGCGAGCCGTCCCGTGCGTTGGATCGAGATGAATCGAGCCGAGGCCGAAAAGCTCGGCGCGATGGCGCTCTTCGGCGAGAAATACGGCGAGTGGGTGCGGGTGGTGGAAGTCGACGAGGTCTCGCGCGAGCTCTGCGGCGGCACCCACGTCGCCAACACGGCTGAGGTTGGCATCTTCAAGATCACCTCCGAGGGCTCCAGCGCCGCCAATGTGCGCCGGATCGAGGCGCTTAGCGGGCCCGCTGCGATCGACTGGTTCCGCCGGCGGGAGGCGGAGCTTCGCGAGGCGGGCGAGTTGCTCGGCGCGCCGCAGGATCCCCTCGCAGGCGCTCGTCGCGCCGCCGAGCGCCTGCGCGAGGCGGGCAAGGGCGCCGCGCAGGCCGAGAAGCAGCTGCTCGGCGAGGAGGCTGAGCGCCTGGTCGGTGAGGCGACGGAGGTCGACGGCGTCAAGCTGGTCGCCTCGCGGGCGCCACTGGCCGACCAGAAGCAGCTGCTCGAGCTCGCCAACCGGGTCCAGTCCAAGCTCGGTGGCGACTCGGCGGTTGCGCTGGGCGGGGCCGAGGGTGGCAAGGTCGGGCTGGTGGTGTTGGTCTCGAAGGGCGCTGTGCAGCGCGGGCTCTCCGCCGCGGCGATCGTCCGCGAGGCGGCCGCGGTGGTCGGCGGCGGCGGTGGCGGGCGCGATGACATGGCCCAGGCGGGCGGCAAGGACGCCGAGAAGCTCGACGAGGCGATGGCGACGGCGCGGAGCGCGATCGAGAGAGGGATCGGCTGAGCGATGCGCGTCCTTGCCCTCGACCACGGCACCGCCCGGATCGGCTGCGCGATCTCCGACCCCAGCGGCACCCTGGCGACGCCGGTGCCGGTGATCGAGCCACCGGAGCCGCGCTCGGTCGCCGAGCTGGTAGCCGAGCGCGAGGTCGAGCGGGTCGTCGTCGGTCTGCCGTTGCACCTCAGCGGCAAGGAGGGCAGCCAGGCGGCGCTGATCCGCAGCTTTTGCGCCGAACTGGAGGCGATCTTGGACGTGCCGGTCGAGACCTACGACGAGCGGCTGACGACGCGGATGGCAGACGCCAGTCGCCGCGCCGGGGCGTCCGCCGCGCCGGACTCGCTTGCCGCCGCGCACCTGCTCGAGGCCTATCTGGCGAGCATCAACACTGGAAACGAGGAGCGGGATGACTGACGACTGGCTCCCCGAGGATCCCTTCGTCAATCCCGAGGATCCGGCGGCCGCCGAGCGCGAGCGGCGGCGGCTCGAGCGCGAGGAGCGTCGTCGTCGCCGGGAAGAGGGTGGAGGGGGTGGCGAGTCCGACCAGGAGAAGCCGCGCAGGAGATGGGGTCGGCGCAAGAGCTCAGAAGCGCCTGCGGTAACCCCGCCGGAGGAGCCCGCCGCGCAGCCGGCGGCCGAGCCTAAGCCCTCCGCGCCGCAACCGCCGCCTCAGCCCGAGGCCCCGCCGCCGGCGCGACCGGATTCCCCTACGCCACAGTCGCCTGTCGAGCCCGCTCCCGCCGACCCTCCGTCCGCTCCGGTCGAGGAGCCGGCTCCGCCACGGCGCGTGCCGGTCATGCCTCCGGCGCCCGAGCAGCCGCCGGCAGGGCGGCCACCCACATCACCAGTCCCGCCACGGTCTCCCGACGAGCAGTTCTGGGACGAGCCCGCGGCCGCCGGAGATGACGGGTCCGACGAATACGCCTTCACGGCCCCGAGGCCGTCGGCCGATGGCCCCTCCCGCCGAGCGGGTGGAGGATTCTTCGCGGCTCTGCGCCGCCATCCGTTCCGCCTCCTCGGCGCGATCGCCGCCTTGGTCGTGCTCTGGTTCGTCTTCGCCCTCTTCCAGCCCTTCCACGGCGACGGCTCGGGCAAGGTCGTGGTCACGATCCCCAAGGGCGCCGGCGTCAGCGAGGTCGGTGATCTGCTCGACGGCAAGGGCGTCATCTCCAGCTCAACCCTCTTCCAGCTTCGCGCCACCCTTGCCGGCAAGCGCTCCGACCTCTACGCGGGCCGCTTTGTCCTCGCTCACGACATGAGCTACAGCGCCGTGCTCGACAAGCTCTCGGTGCCGCCGGTGAAGAAGACGACCACGGTCACGATCCCAGAGGGCTACAGCCGCGAACTGGCGGCGCCGCTGGTCTCCGAAGACGGCCTCAGTGGCAGCTATATGAAGGAGACGGTGCGCTCCAAGTACCTCAAGCCCGCCGCCTACGGCGGCAAGAGCGCCAAGAACCTGGAGGGCTTCCTCTTTCCCGACACCTTCGAACTGAAGCCGGGCGCTCCCGCCGCCGACCTGGTCCAGCTGCAGCTGCAGGACTTCAAGCGGCGGATCAAGGGCGTCGACATGAGCTATGCCCGCTCTAAAAACCTGACCACCTATGACGTGCTGACGATCGCTTCGATGGTCGACCGTGAGGCCCAGCTCGAAAGCGAGCGCCCGCTGGTTGCCGCCGTCATCTACAACCGTTTGCACCAGGGGATCCCGCTCGGGATCGATGCGACGACCCGCTTCGCGGTCCACAATTACACGCGGCCGCTGACCGAATCCGAGCTGGCGACGCCCTCGCCCTACAACACGCGCACGCACCAGGGCCTGCCGCCGGGGCCGATCGACAGCCCCGGGCTTGCCTCGATCGAAGCCGCCGCGCACCCGGCAAAGGTCGGCTATCTCTACTACGTAGTCAAGCCCGGCGCCTGCGGTGAGCTCTCCTTCTCCAAGACCAACGCCGAATTCGAAGCCGACGTCGAACGCTACAACGCGGCTCGCGCCGCGAACGGGGGCAACTCGCCAACCACCTGCGGGCAGTGAGCCGGCTGGCCGTGCTCGGCTACCCGGTCTCCCATTCGCGCTCGCCGGCGATGCAGAACGCGGCGCTGCGGGAGCTGGGGCTGGGGGAGGAGTGGAGCTACGAGGCGATTGAAGTCGCGCCCGACGGCTTCGAGGAGCGGGTGCGGGCAATGGTGGCGGAGGGGTTTGTCGGGGCCAACGTCACCGTCCCCCACAAGGGGGCGGCACTTGCCGTCGCCGACGAACTCTCCGGCGTCGCCCGCGAGGTTGGGGCTGTCAACACGCTGGTTTTCTCCGGCGGTGAGATCCGGGCCGAGAACACCGACGCCCAGGGTTTCTTGAACGCGATGCCCATCTCGCCCGCGGGCCGGCGGGCGCTGGTGCTGGGCGCCGGCGGCGCCGCCCGTGCGGTGGTCTGGGCGCTTGGCCGCGAGGGGGCCGAGGTCGATGTATGGAACCGGACCGAGCGGCGCTCGCGCGACCTCTGCGCCGAGCTGGGCGGACGGCCGACGGCTGATCCCGACCCCGGCGCCTACGAGTTGATCGTCAACTCGACCGCGGTCGGTCTGCGCGGGGAGGCTCCCTTCCGGGACCTACCGCTGAGCGCCGACGGCTTCGCCCCCGGGCAGCTGGTGGTCGACATGGTCTACAACGACGGGCCGACCAAGCTGCTGCAGGCAGCCACGGCGGCCGGCGCGGGCGCCGTCGACGGGATCGAGATCCTCGTCCAGCAGGGTGCGTTGTCGCTGGCGATCTGGACCGGCCGCGAGGCCCCGGTCGCCGAGATGCGCACCGCGGCTTGCGGTTGATCGATTCGCCGCTAGCCTTGACGCATGAATAGACCGCTGCGGTTCTCCCTTGTCGGGGCGAGTTGTCTCGCCGTCCTCGCGGTGCTTGTCCCGTCTGCGCTGGCAGCAGGTCCCTACTACGCTTCGCCGACCGGCACTGGCTCGGCCTGCACGCAGCCAGCGCCCTGCTCGCTGAACGAAGCGGTGAGTAAAGGAAATGGCAGCCTGGGAAATGTTGTGATCGGCCCCGGCGCCTATGCGCTTGTCGGCACACTGTTCACTTCACAGCCGATCGACATCGGAGGCCAGCCCGGGCTGGCCGCCCCCGTGATCCAGGACACGCCCGCGAGCAATATTTCTATCTTCGGCGCGCACCTTCACGATGTGCATATCGAAGGCAGCGGTGAAGTCTCCCTCTCCTCCATGGTCGCCGACAGGATCTTCGTCTCCTACTCTGGCGCGGGCATCGGCCACACGGCATGTCTTCTCAATCCGGGCACGACGCTGCGCAACAGCGTCTGCTGGGCCCATGACGGCGCCAGCGCCAACTCGGCCCTCCGGGAGCTGTCCTCGGGCGTTGCCTCGCCGGTAACGCTTCGTAATGACACGCTGATCACGACGGCCGCTGCTGCTCCCGCGCTTCAGCTCGAAGTTGGGAACAGCGGCTCCAAAGCGTCGATCGAAGGCAGCAACGTGATCGCCCGCTCCGTCAACCACGCCGATGTCGAAGCGATCGTCGCCAGCGGGCCCGCCACGGCGACGGTGGCGCTGAATCATTCGAACTACGGCACGGTGAGCCAGGTCGGGGCGGGGGCCACGGTCACCGCGCCCAGCGCCGGCGCCAACCAGACCGGATTTCCGGCTTTTGCCGGGCCGGCGACAGGCGATTTCCGCGAGGCTGCCGGCTCGCCGACGATCGACGCCGGCGTCGCCAGCCCGCTTGAAGACACGGTGGACCTGCTCGGCAATCCACGCTCCCTTGGGCTTTGCATCGGTGGACCCGCGATTCCGGATATCGGCGCCTACGAGTTTGCGTCGATCCCATGTCCGGGGCCAACGCCACCTGCTTCTCCCTCAAACAAATTCAAACTCGGCAAGCTGACGCTGAACAAGAAAAAAGGAACAGCCACCCTTCTCGTCAACGTGCCGGGCGCCGGCACGCTCACTCTCGCCGGCAAAGGCGTGAAGAAAGTTTCGCTTTCCGCCAAGAGCGCTGGGACCTTGAAGCTGTTGGTCAAAGCGCTCGGCAAGGCGAAGAAAGGTTTGGCCAAGACCGGCAAGGCCAAGCTGAGCTTGAAGCTGACATTCGCTCCAGGCGGAGGCGTCGCCGCGACCCAGAGCGAGAAAGTGAAGCTGGTCAAGAATCTTCCCTAGGGCGGACGGGGTGCGCCGCCCGCGGTCGATGTCGCGCCTATAGCCTTGTCCGCATGAATAGACCCCTGCGGTTCACGTTGGTCTGGGCGAGCATTCTTGCCACCTTCGGAGTGCTTGCCCCGTTTGCGTTGGCGGGCGCCCGGACGTATTACGCGTCCCCGGCCGGCGTTGAAACGGCCTGCACGCAGGCCTTGCCCTGCAATCTGAACAAAGCAGTGGAAGAAACCCTCAACGAAGACTCCGTTGTGTTGGCGCCTGGCACGTACGTTCTTCCCGGCGGGGGTCTCGGGATCACCAAAGAAATAGATATCGGCGGTCAGGTTGGCGCCGCGGCAACAACCGTGATCGATACGACCGGTGGAAGTGTGCACGTCGGAGTAGGGGCCAAATCCACCCTCCATGACATGCGAATGGAAGGGCCCAATGGGTTGATTCTCAGCTCGGGTAGCGCCGATAGGCTGTTCGTCTCCTACACGGGCTCCTCATCGAGCGGATGCTCTCTAGCGGTCGCCACGACCATGCGCGACAGCGTCTGCTGGTCGCACAATCCCAGCTCCAACGCCGGCGCGATCGACGCCGCCACGTCCGGGGGAGAAGGGACGGTGGCGTTGCGCAACGTCACCGCGATCGCCACCTCGGGCGGAGACGCCATCCACGCCAGCGCCTCCGGCAGCCCGTCCAAACTCCTCGTTGAAGGCGCCAACGTGATCGCTCGCGCCGCACATCACCCCGATGTCGAGGTCGAACGCAGCGGAGGTGGACTCCCGGTGGTCGAAGTGAAGCTCGCCAATTCGAATTTTGCGACGGTGAGCGGCGAAGAATTTCCGCTGGCGACGATGACCGCTCCCGGGACGAACGGCAACCAGATCGCCGCGCCCTCGTTCGTGGGTGCCACCACGGGGGACTTTCGTGAGGCTCCGGGGTCGGCGACGATCGACGCCGGGCTGACCGATCCGCTCAACGGCTCCCTGGACCTGGCGGGAAGCCCGCGCGTGGCGCCGGTGACCTGCGCGGGCGGCAGCCTCGCCACCGACATCGGCGCCTACGAGTTCTCGCCGAGCGCGACCTGCCCGGTTCCCCTGGTCGTCTCGATCCCCCCCGAAATCAAGATCGGCAAGCTCAAGCTGAACAAGAAGAAGGGGACGGGGACTCTTTTCGTAACCGTTTCGGGTCCGGGCAATCTCACCCTTTCCGGCAAGGGGATAAAGAAGCTCTCCCGCTCCTCACATGGGTCTGAAGTCCTGAAGCTGGCGGTCAGGCCGGTCGGCATGGTGAAGAAGAGCCTGGCCGAAAGCGGCCGGGCCAAGTTGAGCTTGAAACTGAAGTTCGTCTCGACCGGAGGCGCCGTCGCGACAAAGGCGAAAAAGGTCAACCTGATTCAGAAGGGCAGCTAGACCGCGCCGATGACCGCTTTTCGCTTCACAACCGCGGGCGAGTCGCACGGGCCCGGGCTGGTCGCGATCGTCGAGGGGATGCCGGCCGGTCTCGAGCTCGATCGCGAGGCACTCGATCGCGATATGGCGCGGCGTCAGCTGGGCCATGGCCGCGGCGGGCGGATGCGGATCGAGACCGACACGGTCGAGGTCCGCTCCGGGGTCCGCCATGGGCGCACGCTCGGCAGCCCGGTCGCGGTGCTGGTCGCCAACCGCGACTACAAGAACTGGGAGGAGCGGATGAACCCATGGCCGGTCGAGGGCTTCGAGCCCGACGAGGTCCACCTGCCCCGGCCCGGGCACGCCGATCTGGTCGGCGCCCAGAAATACGGACACTCCGACATCCGCAACATCCTCGAGCGCGCCAGCGCCCGTGAGACCGCCGCCCGCGTCGCCGCCGGCTCGCTTGCCCGCGGCTTCCTCAGCGCGCTCGGGGTCAGCGTTTTCAGCCACGTCACCCAGATCGCCTCGATCGTCGTTCCCGAGCGGTCCGATCTCGGCCCTGCCGACTTCGACGGCGTCGACGACGACCCGGTCCGCTGCCTCGACGCCGAGGCCAGCGCCGCGATGGTGGCCGAGATCAACCGCTTGCGCAAGGCCAATGAGAGCCTCGGCGGCACCTTCGAGGTGCTCGCGTTCGGCCTCGTCCCCGGGCTCGGCTCTCACATTTCCTGGGAAGACCGCCTCGACGGCCGCCTCGCCGGCGCCGTCGCCTCGATCCAGTCGGTCAAGGGAGTCGCGATCGGCGAAGCCTGGGACGTCGCCGGGCGGCCCGGCTCGGAAGCCCATGACGAGATCTTCTGGTCGGAGGAGCACGGCTACCAGCGCGAGACGAACCACGCCGGCGGCCTCGAGGGTGGGATGACCAACGGCCTGCCGCTCTCGGTGCGGGCGGCGATCAAGCCGATCTCGACCCTGACCAAGCCGCTGCGCTCGGTCGACACCGAGACCAAGCAGCCGGCCCAGGCGCTGCGCGAGCGCACCGACTCGACCGTGGTCCCGGCGGCGGCGGTCGTCGCCGAGGCGATGGTCTGCCTGGCCTTGGCCCGCTGCTACCGCGAGAAGTTCGGTGGCGACCACATCGATGACGTGCTCGGCGCCGTCGAGGCGTACAAGAAGCGCATCGACTTCCGCGGGTGACGCCGTGAGCGACCCGGCGCTGGTCTTCATCGGCTTCATGGGCGCCGGCAAGTCCTCGGCGCTGAAGGAGGCGCGGACGATCGGGCTGGAGACGATCGAGGTCGACGCGTTGATGGAGCAAGAGCTAGGGATGCCGATCGCCGCCGCCTTCGAGCGCCACGGCGAGGAGGGCTTCCGGGCACGCGAGGCGGAGGTGGTCGGGAAATTGCTGGACGAGGCCGACGGCGGCGCGATCGCGCTTGGCGGCGGCAGTGTTCTCTCTGCGCGGATCCGCGAGGCGATGCGCCGCCACGTCGTCGTCTGGCTCCAGGTCGATGCCAAGGAGGCCTGGCGCCGGATCGCCCACAGCGATCGCCCGCTGGCGACCAGCGCCGCTGACGTCGAGCGGCTGCTGGCGGAGCGGATGCCGCTCTACGAGCAGCTCGCGGACGCGATTGTGCCGCCGGGCGACCGCCGGGTGATCGGCCGGGCGTTGCCGTCGATCCGCCGCCTCGTCGGTCTGCCCGAGGGCATCCGGATGCTCTGGGCGACCAGCTCCTCCGGCGAGTATCCGGTCTACGTCGGGCGCGGGCTGCTTGACACCGCGGGTGCAGACTGGCCGTTGCCGAGCCGGCGCTTCTGCATTACCGACTCCACTGTCGGCCCGATCTATGCCGACCGCGTCGGCCCCCTTGCCGCGACCGTCGAGATTGAGCCCGGCGAGAGCGCGAAGACGATGGCCGAGGCCGAGCGGGTGCTGAGCGAGCTGGCGCGAGCCGAGATGACCCGCGACGACCACGTGGTCGCGCTTGGCGGCGGAGTGGTCGGCGACCTCGCCGGTTTCTGCGCCCATACCTACCAGCGCGGTGTGCCGGTGATACAGGTCCCGACAACGCTGGTCGCCCAGGTCGACTCCGCCTACGGGGGCAAGACCGGGGTGGACCTGCCGGAGGGCAAGAACTACGCCGGCGCTTACCACCTGCCCGCTGCGGTCCTCACCGACACGTCGGCGCTGGCGACCCTTCCCGCCGCGGAGCTGTCCGCCGGCTTCGTCGAGGCCCTGAAGACCGGGTTGCTGGCAGGCGGTGAGCTCTGGGAGCGGGTGCGCTCGGTCGAGACGCTCGACCCCGCCGCCCTCGACGACGTCGTTTTCGCCTGCGCCCGCTACAAGTGCGAGCTGGTCGCCTCCGACGAGCGTGACACCGGCCGCCGCGCGGTCCTCAACCTCGGCCACACGGTCGGCCACGCGATCGAGGCGGCCAGCGGCTACCGGCTCTACCGTCACGGCGAGGCGATCGGGCTCGGCCTCCTTGCCGCGCTGCGCCTCTCCGATGCGGCTGAGCTGCGCGAAGAGGTTGAGCGCGTCTTGAACCGCCACGGGTTGCCGGTGACGCTGGCGCCCGAGGCGGACATCGAGATCACCCTCGCCGCCCTGCGGCGCG
>DATCBF010000181.1:0-2874 GCA_036512025.1 Solirubrobacterales bacterium | reverse complement strand
GTCGGCTTCGAGCGTTGCGCGTAGGGCGGCGTTGGCGTAGTGGAGGCGAGACTTCGCTGTTCCTGGCGGGATTCCGACGTTACGGGCCACCTCGGCCACCGACATCCCGAGGTAGTGGTGGAGGACAACGACCGTTCGATGTTCGACGGACAGCACCCGGAAGGCGCGCTGGATCTCGTCGCGGTCAGCGAGGGCACCCGATGCGTCGGCGGTGCTGGGCTCCAGGCGCACGATCCGCATGGTCGCCTCGAATCGCCGCCGCCTGCGGAATTCCTCGGTCACAGAGTTCAGCACCAGGCGACGCAGCCACGGGTCGAAGCGCTCGACGTTGCGCAGGCTCGGCAGGTCGCGCCAGCAGCGAACGAGGGACTCCTGCACGGCGTCCTCTGCGACGTCGGCGTCCTGCGCGATCAGGCGGGCCATCGAGTACAAGCGATCGACCGCCTCAAGCATGAGGACGTCGAAGGCCTCTCGGTCCCCTCGTCGTGCCCGCTCGATCAGGTCCGCTCGCACGTCATCCTCGTCGGTTGGGCACCATGCCCCTCATACCCTACGGCGGGCTGAACGTGCGATTGGTTCAATCTTCCGATCGAAGGACCACCGCGCGGGGACGTCTTCTCTGGGAGATCTGCGATGACCCGGGCTGGACCAAGGCTACCGCCTGTTCTGAGCGAGGGGCCGGCGCCTATGGGCGTCGGCTCGCAACCGGCTGCAGGCGGGGACCGCCTACACTAAGAGGCAACGGTTCTTGCCCAACGGCTCGCTCCGACTGCGATGTCAGGGCGTCAGCCGCGGCCTTCTCGAAAGAGGGCAGGACGACACAACATGCCCACCGTAGGTCAGCGCCCGTCCAATGCCGAGGAAGGGAGGCCCGATCTCCCGCGTGGGATCGTCGCGTTCCTGTTCACGGATGTCGAAGGCTCGACGCGTCTCCTCCACGAGTTGGGCGAGGCCTACACGCGGGTCCTGCTTGACCAACGCGCGATCATGCGCAGCAGCTTTGAGCGCTGGCGGGGTATCGAGGTCGATACCCAAGGCGACTCCTTCTTCGTTGCCTTCGCAAGGACGTCCGACGCCATCGCTTGCGCCCTTGAGGCTCAACGCGGGTTGGAAGCCCACGACTGGCCCGGCGGGAATCGCGTCCGCGTGCGGATGGCGGTCCACACGGGAGCCGCCGAGGTCGCGGGGAGTGGCTACGTCGGGATCGAGGTCCATCGGGCTGCTCGGATCATGGCCGCCGGGCACGGCGGCCAGATCCTCGTCTCGGCATCGGCGTCCGCCGCAGGCACGGATGACCTTCCCGAAGGCGCGTCACTCGTTGAGCTCGGCGAATACCGCCTGCGTGACCTCACCCTCCCCGAGCGATTGTTCCAGGTCGCAGGTACGGACCTCGCGGCGGATTTTCCTCCTCTTCGGACGCTCGATTACCGCCCTAGCAACCTTCCAGTGCCAGCCTCCGCGTTCATCGGGCGAGAACATGAGCTCCAGGAGATTGGCGAACTGCTCCGGGCGGATCCGATCCGTCTCGTCACGCTGACCGGACCAGGTGGTTCAGGCAAGACGCGCCTCGCGCTGCGAGCGGCCGCCGACCATCTCGAACGCGTGGCCGAGGGTGTCTTCTTCGTCGACCTCGCGCCGATCCGTGAGGTGGAATCAGCGCTTGCCGCCATCGGCCAGGTCATCGGGGTAACCCAGACCCGCGAGCAGCCCTTGCTGCAGACTCTGAAGACCCGACTGCGTCACGAGCCCGTGCTGTTACTCCTCGACAACTTCGAGCAGGTGACGACCGCCGCCGGGGCAATGGCCGGGCTCATGGAGGCGTGCCCAAGACTGAAGTTGCTGGTCACCAGTCGCGAAGCCCTTCATCTTCGCGGCGAGCAACTTGTTCCCGTACCGCCGCTGTCGCTGCCTAAAGCCGTCGGAGCCCGCCAGTCTGCGGACGAGCTCAGCCACTTCGAGGCGATCCAGTTGTTCGTTGAGCGGGCTCGAGCTGTGCGGCCTGGTTTCGCCCTCACCGACGACAACGCCGCCGCTGTCGTCGAGATCTGTCGGCGAGTCGATGGGCTCCCGCTGGCGATCGAGCTCGCGACCGCTCGGATGAACCTCTTCTCGCCTGCGGCCCTCCGGGATCGGCTGGCCAGCCGGCTGGGGACACTCGATGCCGGGGCCCGGGACCTGCCCGCCCGCCAGCACACTCTTCGCGCCACGATCGATTGGAGCTACCGGCTCCTGGAGCCGTCCGAGCAGCGAATGTTTGAGTTCCTCTCGATCTTCTCGGGTATCAGCGTCGAGGCGGTCGAACGGATCGCGGACGACGTCGACGATCCAGAGGCGCCGGCCATGGCGCCACTCGCGGCACTCGCGTCGCTGGTCGACAAGAGCCTCCTTCGACCGTCTGACAGCGGCGACACCGAATTTGCAATGCTCGAGACGATCCGCGAGTACGCCGCCGAACACCTGGCTGCGTCCCCCCAAGAGGAGAGCGAGACGCACACCCGCCACGCCGCCTACTACCGCGATCTCGCCGAGGCATCCGAAGGCCTCCTGACAAACGTGCGTAGGGACGAGCTCCTGGATCGCCTCGACAGAGAGCTCGCCAACTTCCGGGCTGCCATCGCCTGGTCGCTCGAGGCACGGCTCCCCGAGACCGGCCTCCGGATCGCTGCGGCTCTCAGGGAATTCTGGCACGTACGCAACCATCTCCTCGAAGGTCGGCGCGCACTCGGTGAGCTGTTGGCCGCATCGGCAGGCGAGGGTGCGACTTCGCTCCGATTCCGGGCACTGACGACCAGCGGCATGCTGGCGTCGTGGCATGGCGACTATGGCCGCATGCTCGAGCTATTCGAGGAGGCCGTCGCCATGGCCGAGGCCAGA
>DATCBF010000180.1:0-2465 GCA_036512025.1 Solirubrobacterales bacterium | reverse complement strand
TTGGCGACGCAGTCGACCGGGACGATGTCGATCAGGTTCGTCGCCCTGCCGGCCAGGTGGGTCAAGCCGCCCGCGGCATAGGCGAGGATTAGAGGATCGGCGACCTTGATGCCCTCCAGCCAACCAGGGCGGGGCAGGCTCAGCGAGGACTCGATGATCGAGGGGCGGACGATCGTGATCCGCTCGGTCATCTCGGTCAGCTCCCTCTCGCCCAGGGCCTTGGTCAGCGCGTAGGTATCGGGCCAGCCGACCTCGGAGGCCTTGTCGCGACCCCGCTCGGAGAGCCTCTGTTTGACCCGGCGCCGCCGTAGCTCCTCGGCCCGCTCCTCGACGTCCATCGCCGGCTTGCGGGCGGCATCGCGCTGGGCCTGGCGGGCAAAGCGCTTCTGTTCGGCCGGCGCCGCCGATTCGGCCTCGACCGCCTCCCGCCACAGCCGCGCTTGCGCCAGCATCGCCTGCGGATCGAGCCCCGCCACCGCCGGGTGGGGCAGGCCATCCTCGTGCACGACCTCCACGTGACAGTCCGCGGCATACGCCGTCGAGACGTGCACCACGTAGGGGTCGGATCCGGCGTCGCGCAGGCTCTTGACCAGCCGGGCGGGCCCGAAGGCATTGAGCGTGAGCGCCTCGTCGAGCGGCTCCTCGAAGGAGACGGACGCGGCGCAGTTGATCAGCGTGTCGACCTCGCCCCAGCCTTTGCGCGCACGCGCGCCCAGCTCCTCGCTCGCCAAATCGCCCGCCACCGCGTAGATGCGCCCGCTCTCCAGCCTCTCCTGTAGCCAGCCCTGGGGCAGGGTGGCGAAAGCGTCGTTGGTCAGGACCTCCTCGGTCAGCCGTCCCTGGGCGGCGGCATCGTCATCGGCCCGCAACAGCAGGATCAACCGCTCGAAACCATCGGCGTGGGCAAGCAGGGCAGAGAGGACTGCCTTGCCGAGAAACCCGGAGCCACCGGTGAGCAGGATCGTCGCCCCGCTCAGTCGTTGCTGGGCCTCCCCGTCCGTCAACTCCTGGCTTCCCCTGTCATGAGCCTGAGCCTACGCCACGCCGGAAGGTCGCGAACCGCCCGTTACACCGGCTCCGCCTCACTCAGCTCACTTGCGAGAAGCGCGGGCCGGCTTTCGAGCACCTTTGGCTTTTGCCGGCTGTTTCGGGGCCGACCGTTTACGCGACGGCGCCTTGCGCTGGGCGCCTGGGACCTCTTCAGTGACGACGGCGCCAGTCAACGACTTGATCTGCCCCTCGAGGAATTTCGCCATCCGTTCCTCCTCGCGCCGGATCGCTTTGGCCAGTTTCGCCGTCTCGTGGTCGCCGACTTTCCCGGCCAGCGTCTCAATCGCCAAGTAGGTGGCGATCTCCTCATGCTCGTTGAAGTACTCGGTCTTGGCGTTCTTCAGCATCTTCTCCTGCTCGCCGCTGCCACGGACCATGTGCAGGGGGCCCTTTGCCACCGCCATCGCCTTGCCGACGGCCGTCTGGGTCTTCTGCCCTCCGCCGCCGAGCTGCTTGATCCGCCGCTCGAGCCCTTTTGCGTGGGCCTTCGTCTCGCGCAGATGCTGCTTGAGCCGTTTCTTGTAGGGAGCCTTCGTCGTCATCGCGATATGGGCCTCAAGGGTGGTTTCCAGCTCCTTCTCCTTGCCGTAGGCCTCGCTCAGGTACTGGACCACCTTGGCGTCGCGCTCGTTCAGATCGATCATTGGGCTTCCTCTCGTTGGCTCGGTCCGGCTGGGCCTACCCGGACGAAGATCGCATGAAACCGCCGTTGCGGCTCCAGGCGCGGAGGAGAAAGCCGTCACCTATACCCGAGGAAAAGGTGGACGGGCCTCAGTGGACCGTCTCGAGCGCATCGCGGAGATCCGTCTCCGTCTGCGGCCCGCGCAACGTTTCGACGATCCTGCCGTGGGAGTCGAGCACGATCGTGGCCGGCAGGCCGGTGAACCCGTAGCGGGCTCCGTAGATGCCGTCGGGATCGCTGAGCACCGGGATGGTCCAGCCGTACTTGGCGATGAAGGCGCGGGCCGCATCCGCCTGGTCGGTGTAGTCGACTCCGACCAGGGTCGCGGCGCCGTGCAGTGAGCGGCTCAAGCGCTCAAGTTCCGGCGCCTCCTTTCGACAGGAATCGCACCAGCTTGCCCAGAAATTGACCAGCGCCGGCTTGCCGTGCAGGCTCGCGAGCGTCGCCTTCGGAGGCTGGAGCACCTCGGAGGGAAGCGGTGGGGCCGGCTTCCCCATGTTGCCGGTCGAGCTGGCCCCCAGAATCTCGAATGCAAACACGGCGACCACGGCGAGGGCGACCAGGGCGGGGATGGTCGCGCGCCGCACGGCCGGTTCCTCCTATTGCTCGAGCAGGGGGACGTCGTGGACGATCTGGGAGGGATCGAAGTTGGCGGGATAGAGCGTCGTGATCTTGCCGTCGGCAGCGATGCCGTAGATCAGCGCCGAGTGCTCGACAAGATCGCGACCCGCCT
>DATCBF010000179.1:0-7851 GCA_036512025.1 Solirubrobacterales bacterium | reverse complement strand
CCCGCAGGGTCTCCTTGACCACCGCGTCCATGTAGGCGCCGTCACCGCCGCCGAGCACCTCCCCGCGCAGGCGGGCCAGTTTCTCCGGGTGGCGCAGCAGCCGCTCGAAGACCCAGGCGAGCGAGGTCGAGGTCGGACCGTCGGTCAGCAGGGTCAGCAGTTCGTCGCGCAGGTCCTGCTCGCTCATCGGCGAGCCGTCCTCGTAGCGCGCGTGGACCAGCATCGAGACGATGTCCTGGCGGCCCCGCTCGCCTTCGGCGCGGCGCCGGCGAACCTCCTCCAGCACCGCGTTCTCGACCGGCTCCATCGCCTCGCGGTAGCCGCGGCTACGGACGATCCAGCGGGGCCCAAAGATCGAGAGCTGGGTCAGTCGGCGGGGGTTGTTCATCGCCTTGGTCAGCCTGCCCAGCAGCTCCCGCAACGGGTCGAGGTTGCCGTCCTCATCTGGCCCGAAAACTGCCCGCACCACCACTTCCTGAGTGATCGCCTGCATCCGCGGCCACATCTCAAACGGCTCTCCGACTGGCCAGCGACCGACTTCGCGTCGCGCGATCGCGGCCATCATCTCGCCGTCGCGGTCGATGCTCTTGCCGTGAAAGGAGGGCAGCATCAGCTTGCGCCGGGTCATGTGGTCGGGCTCCTCCAGCAGCATCACCGAGCGCGGACCGAGGACCGGCCCCAGCAGCGGGTTGGCGAGATCGACGCCGAGCGAGGCGGCATTCGCGGTGAAAACCTTCTTGACGTCGGCGGGGTCGCAGAGAAAGACCCAGTCGCCCCAGTGCAGGATGCGGAGGGTGAAGCTGTCGCCGTAGCGCTTCTGGCAGCGCTCCATGAAGGGCAGCGGCCGTCGCGACCAGCCGATCGCCTGCAGGGCGCGCGGCATGCGCGGGCCTGGAGGCAGGCCCGCTCTTGCCACCCGCGGGCTCATCCCTTGTCCCCGTCCGCGCCTGCCGCCAGCGCCTCCATCAGCTCGTCCTCGGCCTTGCAGGTGGCGGCGATCAGCAGCTCAAAGAGGTCGGCGCTGAAATCGGCGGGCAGGCCGGCCTCGGCCCCGCGGGCAAGGTAGCGCGCCCGCACCTCGGCCACCCGGTCGGGCTGCATCATCGGTATCCCCTCCGCGCTCTTGTAGAGAGCAATCTCCCGGCAAATATCGAAGCGCTCGCCGAGCCGGCGGGCGATCTCGTCGTCGAGCTGGTCGAGGCGGCGACGGTATGGCTCGAGCCCGCTCACACAGAGCCCCCGTCGAGCAGCCCGATGGCGAAGGCGTGGCTGCATTCGGCGAGAGTGGGAAGCGAGTAGCCGCCCTCCTGGATGACGCAGATCGGCAGGCCAGATGCCGCCAGCAGCCCGCCGATCGCGGTGAAGATCGCCGGCGCAAACGACCATGAGCCGTGCGGGTCACCCTCCACCGTGTCGTAGCCGAGCGAGACGACCAGGGCGGCGGCGGAATCGGCCAGCTCCTCGATCGACTCGGCGACCGCCTCGAGATAGGCCGCCGGGTCGGGCGCCCCCGTGAACTCGACCACCCGTTCCCGTTCCATCTGGGGAAGGACGGTGTCCGATGAGACGTTGGTGACCGGGGACGCGTGCAGTGAGTGCAGGCTGGCGTCGGCCATGCCCTCGACCACCGCCGCGGTGCCGTTGGGGTAATGCAGGTCGAGGTCAAGAATCCCGACCGGCTTGACGCCACCCTCTCGGAGAGTCCGCACAGCCGCGGCCGCGTTGTTGAGATAGCAGTAGCCGCCGAACCAGGCCGGGCCGGCGTGATGGCCAGGCGGGCGGCAGACCGCATAGGTGAAGCGGGCGCCGGTGGCGAGGAGCTCCGCCGCGGTTATCGACGTCCGCACCCCCTCGTAGGCGGCCGCGACCAGCTCGGCGCAGACCGGAGTGTCTGGCTCCAGGCCCGGCGCCGCAAAGCCCGGCAGGACCACCGGCTCGCGCGAGCCGACTTCGTTGAGCGCGTCGAGATAGGCCTGCTCGTGCAGCTCGCTCAGGGCCCGCTCGACCTCCTCGCCGGGAGCATCAGCGGCGAGCGCTCTCACCCCGGCATGGCGCAGGAGGCCGGTGCGCAGCTCAACCAGACGGCGGTTGCTGTCCTGGCCCTGAATCTTGCGGCCGCCTTCCAGCACCCAATGTGCGGCATCGTCGCGTCCCTGCCGCTGCTCGATCATCAGCAGCTCGCTCACCGCAGAAGCCGCCTCATCCGGATCCCAAGCGAAGCGAAGTCGTTGGCGAGATAGAACCCGGTGGTGGCCCCGATTCCCGCGAAGCTCTCCCGCGGCAGGCCGACCTCGATCCGGTCGACCTGGCGCTCGCGGGCCAGATCGACGATCGCCGCGATCAGGTCGGCGCCGATAGCGCGACCGCGCCAGTCGCGATCGACCCAGAGGTCCTGGATCAGCGCGTAGGGTCCCGGAACGTGCATGGCTCGCTGCCAGCTGGCGACCAAGACGCCGACGATCTCTCCCCCCGCATCGGCGACAAGCAACGAGCCGGCCCCGGGATCGTCGAAGAGCGCCTGCGCCTCGGCCTCCAGGGCAGCCGAGGGCGGGCACTTGCCGCCCAGTTCCACCAGCAGCTCCTCGACTGCCGAGGCGACGGCGGCGACGTCGTCGTCGCCGGCCTCCCGCACCCGCCAAGTCGTGGTCGCCGCGGCCGGCGCCCCGGGCTCGATCGAAGCCGGGTCGCTCATGCCGCCCCGGCTCTTCCGAGCGACGGCTCCAGCTCGACAGCCCAGGCGTCATCGGAGTCGCTGCCGGTGACGGCCTTCGCGATTGCCGCCATCGGCGCCCGCGCCTTGAGCAGGATCTCGTCGAACTCGTCCTCGGGGTCGGACTGCATGACGATCGCCCCACCGGCTCCGATCGTCGTCCTGCCCGGGCGGATGACGATCGTGCGGATGACGATGCTGAGGTCCATGCTGCCGTCGAACCCGAAGTAGCCGATCGCCCCCGAATAGACGCCACGCGCCTCGCGCTCGATGTCGTCGATGATCTCCATCGTGCGCTGCTTCGGCGCTCCTGTCATCGAGCCGCCTGGGAAACACGCCCGCACCCCCTCCACCGCGGTCCGGTCTTCGTCCAGCACGCCGCTCACGGTCGAGATCAGCTGATGCACCGTCGCGTAGTCCTCTACGATCATCAGCTCGGGAACGCTGACGCTGCCGACCTCGCAGACGCGCCCGAGATCGTTGCGCAGGAGGTCGACGATCATCAGGTGCTCGGCGTAGGTCTTTTCGTCGCTGGTCAACTCGGCGCGGTTGGCGGCGTCGACGGCCGGGTCATCGGAGCGCGAGGTCGTCCCCTTGATCGGGCGCGCCTCGACCCGGCGGTCGCGATCGACCGAGAGGAAGCGCTCCGGCGAGGAACTGACGATGGCCACCTCACCGAGCTTGAGGTAGGCGGCGAAGGGGGAGGGATTGCTGCGCCGCAGGCCCCGGTACAAAAGGAACGGATCGGGGCTGGCATCGGTCGAGATCTGGTCGGTCAGGCAGACCTCGTAAGACTCTCCGGCCGCCATCTCGGCCTGACAACGGGCGATGTCGGCGAGGTAACGCCGGCGCCCGCGGCCGCAGTTGAACACCACCGGCTGGTCGAAGTCGCCGCCGGGCATATCAGCGGGCCCCGAGGCGGGCGGCTCGGGGGCGTCGAGCACGTCGCGCACCACCGCCTCGGCCTCGTCCAGCCATCGGTCGGCTTCGATCTCGTCCTCGCGATGGAGCGCCAGCAGATAGGTCTGACCCTTGCTGTGGTCGACCGCGACAACCCGATTGGCCAGCATCATCACGGCGTCGGGAAGATCGGAGCGATGCACGTTTGGCGAGCCGCAGTCGGCCTTGCACTCGTAGCCGAGATAGCCGACGAAGCCGCCGACCAGGCCGCGCGCCATCCCGGCCGGCGGCTCGATCGCGTGTTTGGCGCATTCCCGGTCGAGCAGGTCGAAGATCGACGCGTGCTTGACGGTGCTGGCGCCGGCGCGGTGGACGGTCACGCCCTCCTCGACCCGGTGTTCGAACACGCAACGGTCAGGGCCGGCGCTGGTGCCGAGATATGAGCACTGGGCGAGCCGGGTCGGCGCATCGGCGCTGTCGAGCCAGAAGGCATGCTCGGCGTCGCCGAAGAGCCGCTCGAACAGCAGCTCGGTCGATGGCTCGCCCTCGATCGTGCGCATCGCCAGCTTGAAGCCGCGCTCGGCGTCGCTGCGCGCCGGCAGGCGCCGGGCCTGCTTGGCCGGCTTTCTGACTCCGCGGGAGCGCGGCGGCCGATGCTGGTGCGCCAAGTCGTAGAAGTTCTCGACGATCGCCCGGCCGTGTTCGGTCGCCACCGACTCGGGATGGAACTGCACCCCCCACATCGGTCGCTGCAGATGTTCGATCCCCATCACCACACCGTCATCGGAGCGGGCGATGACATGGCCGTCGAACCCGAGCTCGGTGATCGCCAGGGAGTGGTAGCGGACGACGGAGAAGTCCTGGGGAATTCCCTCGAACAGCCCTCTGTCGGCATGGCGAACCCGGCTCAGGCGGCCGTGCATCGCCTGCGGCGCCGTGACCACGGTCCCTTCGAGCACATGGCCGAGGCCCTGGTGGCCGAGGCAGATGCCGAGCACCGGAATCTCGCTGTAGCGAAGGATGTCGGCGCAGACTCCGAAGTCGTGCCAGCGTTCGGGCCGGCCCGGCCCGGGCGAGAGGACGATCGCGTCGAAGTCCCAGCGTGAGAGCACTTTCCAGGAGACGACGTCGTTGTTGATCACGGTCGGCTCCTCACCAGAGGCCGCCGCCAACAGGTGAAAGACGTTGTACGTGTAGGAGTCGTGGTTGTCGACGAGCAGGGTTCTCATCGAGCCGCCTCGAGACCGAGCCCGCGCGCGCCCTCGTCGAGGACCGTCTGCACGACGCGCTCGACGTGAGGGCTCCGATCGCGCTCCAGATACCAGCGGGCGAGATGGGACACGTAGCGGGCAAGCGGCCTGACGTCGAGCCTGTCGACCGCGAGGCGGAGGTGGCGGCGATACATCTCCGCCTGGACGACCGCGAACCTATAGTCGGGATCCTGGGCGGGATCGCCATCCGTGGCGGCATCGGCGGCGCCGTGGCGAGCCCGGGCGCGAACCAGATCCCAACCCAGGCTCTGGCGCTCGCCGAGCAGCTTCATCGGCTCGAGGTCGATGCTTTTCCCGGTCGGGTGCAAGAGGAAGTAGCCCAGCGCCACCTGCGACGCGAGCCGGTCCGAGGATGGATGCAGACGGCGCATCTCGGCCCACTCGGGATCGATGTCGATCTGGGCGTCGATCCATTCAGCGAGGTCGTCGATCAGCATCGCCCCCTCCTCGACCGCCGCAACGCCGTTTCCGATCGAAGCCACCGCCGGCGCCTCCCTCGCGACCCTGCCGTGAAAGATGTCGTGGGTCGGATGAAAGCCGCTTCCTCCATTGCCGTCGCCCCCCTCTCCGGAGGGGGCGAGCTCGTCCATCAGCTTGCGGCGACAGGTCACGTGGGAGACCCACTCCGATCCGCAGACCTGGACCGAGGTCACGTCCTCGAGCTCGGGCGCCGTCATCCAGTAGGCGAGGGCTCGCATGTGCTGGGTCGGCAGCCCGTCGCCTCGCACCAACGGCATCTCGGCCAGCTCCTGGCGGCCGGTCACGTAGGTGACCATGCCGTCACCGCGGCGCTCCAGGGTGCCATCGCGCAAGCCCAGGTCGGCCAGCTCGACGACCTCGGGCAGGAAGTCGGACTCGAAGAAGACCCGGTCGAAGGAGATCCCGAGCCGGGCCAGCGTTTTGCGCTGGCCGGAGATCACCCAGGCTCGGGTGTTGGACCAGAGTTCAAGCGCCGAGCGGTCTCCGCCGAGGACTCGCTCAAGCAGTTCGTCAGCGCTGTCGTTGTGCATGCCGGTCTCGCGCGCCAGCGAGTTCTCGGGATCGTTGGCCGGTCGCCCGTCGCCCGAGCCCTCCTCCTCAACGTAGTCCGCGTAACAGTCGCCGACGAAGTGGTCGCTCTTCTCGCCGCTGTCGGGCCAGACCTGCTGGTGGTGGCCGCTCTTGACCACGCCGGCCATCGCCTCCCCCATTCCCCTGCCGACGTCGCAGATCAGGCTGCGGCGCTCGACCCGAGCGCCCGCCTGATTCAGGGCGGCGCCGAGGGCGTTGCCGAGGGCCAGGTTGCGGAGGTGACCGATATGGAGAGCCTCGGTCGAGTTCGCGCTCCAGAAATAGATCGCGAAGCGCTGGCCGCCGGCGATGTCAGCGTTGCCGGCTTCGACGCCTGCGCCGGCCTCCAGGCCGGCGCCGAGCTCCTCCACCCAGTTGCTGTCGAGGCGAATCCCCACTTCGTCCCCGGAGCGGAGGACGGAGTCCACCATCGGCTCGGCTTCGATCTTCTCAAGCGAGCCCAGGGCATCGGCGTTGCTTTGCCAGTCCGGGACCCGCGGGATGAGCATCAAGTCAAAGCGATCGTCCGGGCGAAACGGCGCCCGCAGGGTCCAATCCGTCCGCGCCTCGCCCCGGACTCCCACCCCGTCGAAATGGTCGAAAAGATTTGTGCTCATAGCCTTACGCACCAGCCGGGGCTCGAACCCGGATCGTCGACCTTGCGGCCGCCCCTTTAACCGATTAAGGCACTGGTGCCCTCAGTGCTTTGCCTGCGCTGAAGCTATTTGATTGCTCGGTAAATCTTTTTCGGAAGATAGCAGCAGCGGTTCGATTGTGCGAACGCCGGCGTTTTCAACGCCCGGAAGCGCTCCGGATGGAAGCAGCTCGAGGCAGCCACGGGGGAGCAAGGGCCCATCGGCGTCGAAATGCAGAAGCCCCCGCGAAAGCAGGGGCTTCTGGTTATCGGGGCGCCCGGATTTGAACCGGGGACCTCACCGACCCGAACGGTGCGCGCTACCAGGCTGCGCCACGCCCCGAGAGTTGGCGATTATCCCAGACCGCGAGCCGACTACTGCTGCACGTCTTCGATCGCCTGTTCGATCGAGGCCAGCGAAGGGCCGTCCTGGAGCGTCTTGGTCCCACTCGGGCCGGTGACGATGTCGGCCACGCTGGTGCGGATGCCGAGGCCGGTGCCGAGTGCTTCAACGCTTTCGAGCTGTTTGGCGATAGCGCCGTCCGACCCCCCGTTCTTATCCAGATATTCCTGCCATTCCGGGACGTCCTGTTCCCCGATCGAGCCGGCGAGCGAAGCCATGAAGTCGTTGTCGACCCCGAACTTTTCCGCCTCTTCCTGGTTGCGGAAGAATAGATAGGTGAACTGCCAGCCGTAGCCCTGCTGGGCGGCGGCTTCGGCGCCGAAGAAGCCGAGCTCGAGCGGATTTTCAGCCACCGAGTAGTGGCGCATCAGCAGCTTGACGCTGCCGGGGCGAGCGTATTTTTCGGTCAGGGCGGGGATCGTCCCGAGGAAATCGTCGCGGCAGCTCGAGCACTGCAGGTCGTTGAAGACCTGGATCGTGACCGGCGCGTCGGAGGAGCCGAGCCGGTCTCCTTCCTGCGGAACCCCGGCAAAAGTCTCCTGTGCTTCGGAGATCCCGGACACCTGGACAAGGGGGCGTGCCTTCTTCTGGGTTGCGAGGCCGACGATCAGGTAGCCGAGAGCGAAAAGGCCGACCCCGAGCACGGCGATCACCCAGATCCGTCCGCGACGGGGCATGGGGCTGACGGCAACCTCGGTCATCGCTGCATTATCCAGGTCCCGGGGGCTGGGAATGGTCGCAATATGCGGGCATACGATTGACACGTCCCCCTGCGGGGGTAAATATCTCCCTACACAATTTCAACTACCTGGGAGGTCCTTCGTGGCCAATCACCTGACGCCAAACGAGCTTGCCGTGGAGCTGCAGATGGAGCAGAAGGAGG
>DATCBF010000178.1:0-37549 GCA_036512025.1 Solirubrobacterales bacterium | reverse complement strand
GACATCTGCCAGGTCACGACCGCGCAGAATCGCCTCCTCGACGGAGTCCGGGCCCTCACCACCCGGCGCCGGGTCGAGCAGGCGGCGGATGTCGTCGAGCAGCGGCGAGGGCGCTTCGGCGCCACCGCTCTCGTCGCAGTCGCGGTAGGAGAGGAAGAGCCGCTTGCGGGACAGCCCGATGCAGACGTAGAAGAGGTAGCGCTCCTCGGCCTCGCTGTCGCGGCGGGGATCCAGGCCCAGGACGGTGCGCTGAGCCTCGGAGAGGAAGGGATCGCCGCCGCGGTCGCGGCGCGGGAACTCGCCGTCCTGCAGTGAGCCGACGAAGACGTGGTCGAAGCGCCCCGCGCGCAGCCGGTAGGGGCTGGCGATCCGCACCCTTCCCTCGACCGGGCCGCTCCAGGCCCGGAACGAGATGCCTTCGATCGTCGCCGCGAGCTCAGCGGGGGCGGGGGCAGGCCCGCCGAGAGCCACCAGGTCGGCGAGGGCGGCTGAGATCGCCGCCGCGGCGCGCAGCTCGATCCCCTCGCCCTCCTCCGGCCGCGGCCCGTCTCCCTTCCCGCGCAGGGGCCGCGAGGCCATCGTCGCTGCCAGTCGCCCGACCTCTTCCAGCAGCGCCGCGGACGAGCGCCCGGCAGCCTCCCGAACCCTCGCCAGATCGCGTGGCAGCTCTTCACCCTCCTGCCGCAGCTCCAGCACATCGGCCGCGGTCTGCGCTCGCCCGCGGCGCGCCGATCGCTCCAGCCAGTCGACCCGCCGCGGGGAGACGCCGGAGGGGCCGCGAAGGAAGCGCAACACGTCGCTTGCCCGGCCACCGCCGAACTCGGCTTCGAGCAGGGCGATCAGGCCGCCGCCGACGGCGGTGGTGGCGACCGGAAGCTCCGCCTCCAGCGCCACGGCGATGCCGTAGGACTCCATCACCGCCGCAAGCAGCGGGCCACGCCGCGCCGGGTCGCGCTGTGCGATCGCGATCTGATCGGGGTCGGCGCCGCCGTGGATCAGCCTCGCCACCTCGGCGGCGATCGATTCGGCTTCGCCCCGGGCCCCGGCGGAGCGCAGCAGCGTCAGGTTCCCGTCGGGCGCTCGCCTGCTCGGCTCGGTGGCGCCGAAGCTCCGCTCGAGATGGAAGAGCAGGGGGCTGTCCGTGTTCGCGGGGTTGGCCTCGATCGCCGTCTCCTCGTCGGCGCCGATTCCCTCGCGCAGCCGCGCGAGCATCCCGGCCCGGGCGACCAGCGCCGAGTTTTCCCGCTCGAAGGGAAGCGCCACCGTCACCGCGGTGGTCCGGGCCAGCGCGGCGATCAGCTCGAACTGGTTCCGGGTCAGGTCGTCGAGCCCGTAGAGGAAGACGGGCCGCCGCCAGAAGGACCCGTCGCTCCTCAGTAGCGCGATCGCCTCACGGGCGACCTGGTGTGAGTCGATGCGCCCGCTGCGCTCGCGCGCCCGGGCATAGGCGGCGAAGAGATCGGTCAGGTCGCTGAGGTAGGCGGAGCCCTCCAGCGTGCCGGCGCCGGCCTCGACGTCGCCCGGCTCCAGTCCCGCCGCCTGCAGCTCGTCGAGCAGTCGCTCGAAGGCGGGCGCGAACCCCGGCCGCTCGGCGGAACGCCGCAGCGGCCCGAGGCTGCCACGCCGATCCGCGATCGCGATCGCGACCACCCGCAGCCGCTGCACCGCCGAGAGCTCGGCGCCGGGAGGGGCGCCGCCGCCGGTCGCCACCGCTCCGAACAAGGCGCCGAAGGTCATCACCGAGCCACCAAGCGCGGCGCCCTCCGCGCACAGCTCCCGCTCGAAGCTGAAGACGTCGTCCATGTTGGGCACGACCAGCACCGGGTCGTGATCGGACGCGGCTTCGAATCGGCCGCGGATGAGGCCCGCCCGCCCGGAGTTCGGGGGCCCGTGGATCAGGTTCAGTGGCACCCCTCCCAGACTATGGACCGCCCCGGCGCGCCCGCGCCGCAAAATGCGGCATTGCGACACCGCTTTGCCGTCTACCGGCCCCTCTAAATTGCCTCCCACGTATGGCGCTCTGCTTTGTAGACCCAGCCGACGCGATCCGCGCGATCGCCGACTCCGTGGGCCGTGAGGCCCGCCGCCAGCTGTTGGGCGAGGCAGTCCGGTCTTGGGTCGACGAGATTCCCGACCACGAGCTGGAGACCCATTACGCCAAGGCGCTCTCGGAGCTGGACGAGCACGATCTCTCGATGCTCGCCGCCTGGCACGGCTCGCTCGAGGTCGGTCACCCCGTCCCCAACCGCGACTTCCTGATGGGCGCCTTCGGCTCCCTCGGCGAGAATCGCCGTGAGGCGATGAAACTCGCCGCCGGCTTCCGTGGCGAGGAGGCGGTCGACGCCGGCGTCACCGAAGAAGACGCTCTGGAGCTGGTCCTGGGCCTGCTCTCGCCGCCGCGCCAGATGGAGCTCGCCGTAGAGGCCGTAGAGCTCTATATCTGGGACCGCGCCGGCTCCGACAACTAGAGGAGCCCGTCGCCGACCGCGGCACGGATCTCGGCGATCGCCTGCTCGTTTTCGCGGAAGTGGACCGCGCTCATTCCCGCCTTGCGGGCGCCCTCGCAGTTGTGGGCGAGGTCGTCGACGAAGAGGCAGGACTCGGCGGGCATGCCGAAGCGCTCCAGGGTCAGCTCGTAGATCGCCGGTTCGGGCTTGCGCAGGCTGACGAAGGCCGAGTCGACCACCAGCTCGAAGATCTCGTCCACGGGCAGCATCGCTTTCCAGAGCGGCTCCCACTCGCGCACGTTGTTGGTCAGCATCGCCATCCGCTTGCCGCCTGCCTTCAGCTCCCGCATCAGCTCGATCATCGGCTCGTTTGGCTGCAGCGCCTCGAAGTAGATCTCTTTGAAGCGGTGCAGTTCCGGGCGGTGGCCGAGCAACGGCGCGAGGGCGTCGGCCAGGCGGTCGAGGAAGGCTGCCTCGGTGATCTCGCCACGCTCCATCGCGAACAGCGGGTTCTCCCCGTCGGCCTCAGTCGCCGCCTGCATCGCCTTGCCGAGGTTTTCGGTCGAGATCCCGGTCTTGTCCTGGAAGGCCATGAAGGATCCGAGCAGCGGCGTGGTCAGGACGCCGCCGAAGTCGGAGACGATCGCCTCGATCTCAGCCATCGTCCCGCACGATCTCGTAGTGGCCGAGGCCCTCGCGACCCTCGACCGCCCAGCGGAAGAAGGCGATCTCCGATCTCAGCCCAGGGCGCCGCACCGGGTGGGCGCTGATCAGCGCCCCGGCGCCGCGCAGCGGCGGCCCGTCGCCGTCGGGCCACAGCTCCAGCGTCGCCCGGCGCTGCACGCCGTCGCTGCCGTACTCGGTCGAGAGCAGCGCCTCGGCGACCTCGACCGGGGCGCCGTCGGGATCGCAGAGCACCGCGGTCAGCTCCTCCTCACCGTGGCCGCCGGCTCCCGAGGGCCGCACAGCGCTTAGCGCCAGCAGGCCGCCGTCGGCGAAGACGATGCCGATCGAGCGCCGCACGATCTGGGCCGAGTCGCTCATCGCCGGGAGCCTATTGACGCGAAAAGGAGTCGTGCGGAGCGGGCCTCTAGATTGCGGTGATGAGCTCCTCGAGGATTCGCGACGCCGATCCTGAGCGCGACGCCGCCACCTGCGCGGCGATCTACGCGCCGCACGTCGAGTCGGGCGCCACCTCCTTCGAGGAGCGAGCCCCGAGCGCCGCGGAGATGGCGGCGCGGATCGAGCGGATCTCGGCGACCCACGCATGGCTTGTCGCCGAGCAGGGGGGAGAGGCGCTCGGCTATGCCTACGCCTGCGGGTATCGCGAGCGCCCCGCCTACCGCTGGGCCGTCGACGTCTCGGTCTATGTCGCAGCCGAGCATCGTGGCCACGGTCACGGCAGGAGCCTCTACGAAGCCCTTCTCGCACATCTCCGCCGCCGCCGCTTCCAGGTTGCCTGCGCCGGCATCACCTTGCCCAACCAGGCCAGCGTCGAGCTGCACGAGCGCCTCGGCTTCGTCCCCGTTGGCGTCAGCCGCCGTATCGGCTGGAAGGCGGGCGCCTGGCGCGATGTCGGTCTATGGCAGCTGGAGCTGGCGCCGGCAGTCGCTGGACCGCCCCCCGAGCCGCTCCCGCCCGACCTGCCGCCGTCGCCCGGCTACCATTGACCGATGACTGAGAACACAACCGCCGTGCTGACCGAAGATGACGTGATCGAGGCGCTGGAGGAGGTCATCGATCCCGAGCTGGGGCTTGACTTCGTCTCCCTCGGCCTCGTCTACGACGTCGAGATCGAGGGAGCCGACGTCTACGTCACCTTCACCCTCACGACCCCCGCCTGCCCGATCGGCCCCCAGGTCTCCGAGCAGATGAAAGAGTTCGTCGGCGACCTCGAGGGAGTCGACGCGGTCCATCCGAAGATGGTCTTCGACCCAGCCTGGTCGCCGGAGATGATGACGGATGATGCGAAGTTCGCCTTGGGCTTCTAAGCGCTAGAGGCGGGGTTCCTAGAGATGCATCGTGGGGTCGTGCCGGTGTCATCAACCGAGTTCTCACGAGTAACGCTTTCAACTCGTCTGGATACGACTCCGGGATCGGCCTCGTTTCACCTTGCTGCCCTGGGATCAGGTTCGCGGGCTAATGTGATCGTCGCGAGAGGTGCCGATCCCGCGATTCAACAGGCGCCCACCCAGGAGGTCGATGATCCGGATCGGCTGAACCCGGGAGGCGCTGACCGCAAAGGCTGTGGCGCGCGGCTGCTGCCAGCCCTTGAGGCCGGGGCGGAGAAGGATTGCCAGAAAGACCTCGAGGTCGCTGTTGACGAGAACCTCCCGGTAGCTGCGCAGATCAACGTGGCTGAGGGCGTTGGGGCCGCCGGGATGGGTGTGCCAATCGCCTACCCACTGAGAGCCGTCGATCGAAAACGCTCGCTCGGCGATCACCTCGGCGTGGTCGAGATCCCGGCAGAAGTAGGTCGGGGAGCGCTCGGCCAGGGGCCCCGGCCCGCCCGCCTCGGTCACCCAGAAGCTGCCGTCAATCTCCTCGAAGCCGAGCAGGATTCCGCCCGTCTCGCTGCCATCTTCTGAATCACGCGCCATATTGCGGACTTCATCCATCACTCGCTCCGAGATCACGACCGCGCCGCTCATGTTCCGTCCCCGCATGTACGGCACTCCGGCCGGGGTGAGGCGGTCGGCAGCCATGCCACCTCACCGACCCGTCCGACGCGGTTAAAGGGTTCAGGATCGGCGATCACCGGAGGGCGTAGGCCGATCAGGGCATGGCTACCCGGAAGTCGCTGCTCGCGGTAGCCCGCACTTCGCAGCAGCATTGCCACTGCCGCCTTTGCCGAGAACCCGCCGACCAAATGGAGGTCGCCGCCGACCGCGGTTGTGCCGAGCACCCCGGGGTCGACTCCGTAGTGGCTGAAGGCCCGTGTCATGCCGAAATGTTGACCGTCGGTTGGCGCCAGCCGTTCCTGAATCTCTGAGTACTCGAGCCCGAGCTCGAGCTCCATGCTCTCGCGCAGCGAAACTCGATTGCACTCGAGGCAGCCCGTCCAACCTGGCCGCAACACGAGCGTCTCGCCGTAGCTCCCGAAGTCCAAGACGCAGCCGAACACGGCTGGCCGGCGCGCACGGAAGGCGAGATGGTTGACGACCCTGCGGCTCTCCGGCCCGTCGGTGAAACAGGCCACGAGGTCGCTTTTGGCGAGGAGCGGCCGAATCGTGTTGGCGTCGAAAGCGACGTTGGCGCGAAGCGCCTCAACCTCGATCAAGGGGTCGCGCTCTTTCAGGAGATCGGCGACCGAATCGACCTTGAACCTGCCGTGATCACGTCGGGTTGCCCGGTGGCGGGCGAAGTTCCTAGAGAGCAGGCGGTCTTCATCGACGAGGGCGAACCTACGGATGCCATAGGCCGCCATCGCCTCACAGGCTGCGCCGCCTACGCTGCCCACGCCGACCACGGTGACGAGCTTCTCGGAGAGAGCCTCACGGGGCCAGGCCCCTCCCAATGGTGCTAGTAGATCGGCCTCGTGGTCGAAGATCTCGATATCGATTGGCCAAAAGGAATCCTCGCCGGAACGCTTCCAGGCGGCCCATTCGGTGCGTCCGTCGCGCTCGCAGAAGGTGATCATGAGGAGGAGCCGCTTGAAGGTCAGCCAGTCCCCCTCGACCTGTTCTTGCATGATGGAGATGGGGGTCGCCTGCCCTCTTACCGAGTCGTGGCGGCCACGGTCGTGCAGCTCGTATGTGCCCCGATACCAGAGTGCGTTACCGTCGCCGCCCTTGAACGAGTGGCCCGCGGTGTGCTCGCTCCAGCCCTCGGTGGCTGGGGAGTGGGTGTGTCCCTTCACCGACCAGCTGACCACATGGTAGATCTCTTCGGGGACGTTGACGGCGAGGCCGAGATGGCCCCACTTGGCACCGCTTGCCGCGATCCTCTGGGCGGTCTCGGCCGTAATCAGCAGCAGCTCGCGGGTCATAGCTCTTCGATCTTGGCGTCAAGCTCGGTGTTTGCAAACATCCCGGCCGGGCTCATAGCCTCGATCAGCCCGCGTCCTACCGCGAGGTACTCGAGGAACCAGCCCGACGCCTTGGTCACGAGCTCGACTGCGCATTCGCTGCTGCTCCAGTCGCTTGGGTGGAGGATCAGGCAGATCGAGCCGTCGCCATTGACGTGGACTTCCTCGCGCAGGCGCTCCTCGACCGAGGGTTCGGGATCGAGCGCGAAGAGCCGGGGTGGTTGGGCCGGGTAGCCCTCGAAGAAGCGGACCTGCACCGAGAGCTGCTTGCCCTCGGTCAGCCTGTCGAGCTTCTCAGGCGGGTCACGGTCAAATGGCCACTCAGGTGCCAGGCCCTCGAAGCCTCCGCTGGGCAGATCCTCGCCTTCACGCCATGCCATCTCGGGAGCGCGATCGGCCATTTCGCGTTTCTCGAGTTCGACGCGATCGGGCTCAGCCTCGATCCATGAGATTGGAGTGCGCTCCATTTCATCCCTCTTCAACCCGCTGCACACGCCTGCGGCTGCCGAGGGCGCTGGCGGTGGCGGTAGCCTTGACCCCGTTGCCGTCGCTCTCCTTGGCGCAGCCGCCGGGGGGCTCGGGGAAGATCTCACCGAAGAGTTCGCGCCATAAGCACTGGGCGTCCTCGATTTTGCCCCTCTGGTCGGCGACCACGGCTCTTGCTGACAGGTCCGCCGCCTTTCTCAGGAGATCCTCGGCTCGGTCGCGGTCGAGGTCGGGCTGCACTTCGCCACAGAGTCTCGCCGGGTCGAGGATCGGCTCGCGGATGTGGTTGAGAGCACCCTCGAAGAATCGGGCCAGCGCGACCTGGCGCTCGGCGTCTGGCAGGTGATCGAGGGCGAGTACCTCGATCGCTAGACCCTTGATCACCCGCGAATTGTCCTTGGACCAGCGCTTCAGCACGCGGATCAACTGCACGAACTGACCCTCTCCATAGCCACCGTGGCGCTCCAGCACCCGTTCGATCAGGAGCACCGGGTCGGTCTCGATCCAGCTGGCGCTGCTTTTCTCGGGAATCCAGAAGCCGCGGGGGTCGCGTGCCAGCGCCGGGACGACGTCGACCGTGAATGCGTCCTCGTCTTCGGGGTCATCGAGGAAGCACTTGACGGCATGGTTCTGCAGGCGCGTTTCGCGGACCCAGCGCATGCTGCGACCTTGCTCGCCGAAGAGTTCGACAAGTGCCGACTCCGACCCGAGCAACTCCTTGATCCGCTCCCTGGTGTGCTCCAGCGCATCCTCAGGGGTCCAGTCGGCACAGGAACTCGGCTGGTAGACCCAGAGCAGGTCGACGTCATTGATCGGTTCGATCTGGCTGCCGCGTGCGAGAGACCCGCTGGGCACCGAGTTGACGCCGTCCGGCTCTCCTGCGAAGGCGGCCTGGAACATTTCGCGCCGGCCGCGAGCCTCTTCAACTTGGACGGGATCGGCGTTGACCTCTTCCTGCAGGTTGTGAAAAGCGTCCTCTAGTGACAATTTGGGCTCCTCAGGGAAGTTGAAGTGGAGTGGGGTGGTAGGTGGACTTGTCAGCCGTTGCCTCGTACACAACAAGCGTGCCGCTGCTGGCGAAGTTCCAGCCGAGAGTCAGCGCCAGGGTCCAGGGGGAGGCGAGGTAGAGCTTGGTCACCTCGACTCCATAACGCTCTCGGCAGCTGCGGACCGCGGCGATGATCGCGGTGGCAAGGCCGTTGAGGTCGAAATCGTCGACGCTGAAGCGGCCGGTCTTACCGCCGGGAGGAAACACGGCCAGTTCCGCGCGGGCCCGATCCATCTCTGCGAGATGGGCGCGCACTGCATGTGAGCAGTCGGCGCTGGCGCAGACGCGGACAATGACTGAGCCCGAGTCGTTCTGCGAGGGCAGGGGCGTAATCGTCCAGCCCTGAGGGTCGGGCCGCATTGTCGTAACGGTCACCCCCGCTCGCGGATGATCGGCCTCGATAGTCCAACCGGTGGTCTCGCGAAACTCCCAGCCGATCAGGAATGCCGCAGACAGGTGGATAGTGCCATTCAGACGGAGCACGCGCTCCGTCGTCAGCTCCCCAAGGGCCGCACGAAGATCCGTGACTGCCCGCTTGAGCGCGTCCCAATCGGCCGGGAGCTGGCCATCCCCGTCGTCCTCACCGGCCCAGTTGAGCTGGATCGGAGCTGCATCCTTCCAAGGGATTCGGCCCCAGCTGTCGACCCGGGCCGTCGGCTGCTCAATGTCTATGCCCTCCAGGTAGCGGCGCAGCAGCTGACTCGAGAAGCCCTCGAGCTGCTCGCCGATGTCCTTGGTCGAATCGAGGAAGAGCCCCTGAAAAGCGCGTAGATTGAGGCTGGCCTCCTTTTCAAGCGACTCGATCTGCTCTTTGCCAACCCCGTCGAAGACTGCGGCGAGGAAGAAGTCCTCATCACGGTCGAGCCGATGGCGGACCGCCTCCAGCTCGACGCTTCCGATGAACCAAGAGTCGAGAATCTGCTCGGTGAAGTGGAGAATGCAGCCGCAGCACTCCTCGCGGATTGCCGCTCCGGCAACCTCCTCGTTCAGTCCGCCGGCGCCGAGATCGCGCAGGTCCCTCCACATCGGCACCCCCCGCAGTTGCAGCAGGCGATCTAGCTCCTCGACAACAGGAGGCGGCGATCCGTCACTCCAGCCGTAGCTAAGGAAGAGCGGTGAAGCCATCAGCCCACCGCCGGGCCGGTTCGCGTCGAGAGGCTCACTTTTCTGTCATATCTCATGGGTATGGTCTCGTATTGGTAGTTGCAATCACCGGTATTTTTGTGAAGACAGCGACGGTCTCATTGTGAGCGGACGGTAATGCTCACCCCTAGCGCCGCAAATTGCAGGGTTTTCGCGGTCGGATTGACAGTCATCCCATTCAGCGCGGGCCTGGATAGCGACTCCAGGCTTGTATGCGCTGCAATTGAGCGCAGTTCGCGCCTTCGGAATCCACTTGAGGCTTCGGCACTTTGGCAAGATTCGCCCCGACGATGGCCGACCACGAGACCTTCGAGGCTGCAAGTGAGCTGCTCCAATACATGATTGCCCGAGTCACCGACGGTGGCGAGGTCAGCAAGCATGACTTCGCTGGAGCCCGACGGGTTGTACTCGCTGACTCGACCGGCAAGCGGATTGCTCCGCAATGCGTCCGGATCTGCCGCGAGCCAGATGCCGTTTGGAGCTATATCAAGGGCTGCGATCCAGAGCTTCCGAGTTACGAGTCGCGCCGCAAGTTCCTGCGCGAGGAGTTCGAGCCCTTGCTAGCGGCGCTTGAGGTCGCCGATGATTCCCCGCTGGATGCCTTGGTTTTCGAGAGGGCGGTGGCGATCAATGCGGTTTCGATCGAACAGGCCTGGGATAAGGCCCTCGAGCGCCGACAGGCCGATCCCGACGGAGCTGTCACGTCGGCGCGGACTCTGCTTGAGTCGGTCTGCAAGACGATTCTCGACGATCGCAAAGTCTCGTATCGCGAGCGCGACGACCTCCCCGCTCTCTACCGGGTGGTTTCAGTCACCCTCAATCTTGCTCCGAGCGACCACACCGAGGAGCAGTTCAAAGCGATTCTAGGAGCATGCACCACAGTCGTCAGAGAAATCGGCAGCCTGCGCAATCGTGTCTCGGATTCCCACGGTCCCGGGCGAAGCGGATATAGGCCAGCCGCTCGACATGCAGCCCTTGCGGTCAATCTAGCCGGCTCGATGGCCCTGTTCTTGATGCAGACTCACGAAGCAAAAGCCTAGGAGTCGGTGCAAACCGGGAGTTAGGCGACTCTTCGTCCCCATGGCTGTCCCCGCGCACGGAAACAATGTGGTGTTTGCAGGGGCTTTCACGTAGTTGTCCGCAGCGATGATGACCGACGACGCCAAGTTCGCACTCGGCTTCTAGGCAGGGATTGCGGGGTCATAGGGGGTCATAAGGGGCCAGTTTGGTCCCCATGCCGTCCCCACGGCTGTCCCCACGGCCTCGGCTAGACGCGATTCTCACAACCTTCAATTTCGGCAGTGCCGAATCCCGCACCTTGCGACCGCTTGGCGCTGTTTGCCCACCGATGCTCTCGCTAGCTTCGAGGCAATGGCCTACCCAATCCAGTCCCAGGTCTCAACCGGGCTTGAGCTGCGCCCGGGAACGTTAACCGCCGTCATCAACGCTGCGGGACTGGTGAACCTGGCTTTAGTCATGCCGACGCTCCTCGGGCTCGTCGACCAGGGCCATAGACTCGGTGTTGTCGGCTCTACGAACGGGAGCCGGTCTACTGGCCTTGCCGCAGCATTCGATTTCGTCGCCGCTCGTGGACCCAGAAGTCTCAAGGATCTAAACACACTGCTGAGCAGTGGCACCGTTTCCAAGGAGACGCGATGGTCGGAGGTCGGTCTTTCGCCGAAAGATTTCTACTAATGGTGTTTACGAGAGGCTATACTTCAAAAGTGCGATTTCATCTATTCATATTGATTGGTCTTGTAGTGATTGGTTGCGCGTTTGCGGGCTTAGCATGCGCTAAGAACGTGGCATCTTCGACGGAAAGCCGTCCATGTATGGTGGGGGTTCACGGAGAAAAGGCCCGGATTAGACCAGAGACCAGCAGGCTTACATGCGTGAAATTAGGGTCGATTGTTTCGGTGCTATCGGGTGCAGTGGGTACGCAGACAGTAACTATTCGAGCAACTGCAGAAAATTCGCGGACACAGCAGTGGGTCTGTCGGATCTACCCGCGCTCAAAGTTTCCGCGTGAGGTGACATGTCATTACGGTGCCCGACACTTTGAAGTTGAAGGGATCTCTTAATCACCGAACGTCATTTATCGATGGCTCCTGCGCTTCCCCGGACGCTCGGGGCTTGAGCGACGTAGTGGTCACCTAACCTGCTGTAGATCAAAGCTGAAGGCTCAGTTTTCGATTCTGGTTATCTGAATAGCCGCAAACAAATACCGCCAGGGTGAGGGGATGAGCCCGATGTGGCCGCAGCTTCGACCGCATGGCGCCCGCGGCCACAGGCGCCGGTCTCTCGCTGATCGTCGTCTCCGGCTTTCGCTCCGACGCCGAACAGGCAGCTCTCTTCGTCGCCCATCCCGATCCCGAAGTGGGTGGCGCCACCGGGCCACTCGCTGTACCGCTGCGAACGGAGCCCGACCTCGGGCCTGAGGCGGGATAGCTACCGATGGCCAGGATTTCCGGTGCTGAACTGGTGGGCAAAGGTCGGGCCTAGAGAGCGACGACCAGCGCGACCAGGGCGATGACGAGTGAGCCCCGGCCGAGAACGACAAGCACCCAGGTCAGCTTGTTCAGGGTCTCGGTGCTGCGGTCCAGGGCGGCGACGGCCCGGCTCGTATCGGCGGCGCGAAGCTGGACGACCGTGGTGAAGGCACCCCACTGTGGAGGTCGGTGTCCATCTTCTTTAAAGCTCTGTTCTCGCCAATACGCGGCTACTCTTCGCGGCCATGGGAAAGATCGAGACAACGGATGGCCTGTCGGGTGCCGATCTGGTCAAGATCGCCTTCGCCAACGACCCCACGGAGGCGGGGATGATTCAGGGCCTCCTCGAGAACGGTGGCATCCCGAGCCTTCTCCTGCCGACTGGCCTGAATGGCCCACTGCTAGGCATCGGCCTCTTGCCGCCCGGCTCACAACGGGTCATGGTCCGTACAGGTCAGGCCGAGGATGCCCGACGGCTGCTGGACGAGACACTAGTCGAGGAGGAGCCGGGACCGGGGGCGGAGATCGCCAACGCCACGTATTTGGATGACGCGAAGGGAAGAAGGCCGCGGGGCTATGGGCTCATCGGCGCCTACGCCAGGATCTGGCTCTGGTCGCTTGGTGTCATCGGTGCCGCTCTTGGGGTCCTCCTACTTGTCCGCATCGGTTGAGTGCGGGTGGTGACACCCCTGGTCTTACCGCCCTTCCTCGGCGAGTCAGGTATGGCGTCCCCATTGTCGTCCCCATGGCTGGACATCGGAGCATCAAATGTCACGGAAGTTGAAGGGTTTGTGAAATCGCACTTCGGCGCTGGGGTGCCTATTAGCGTCTACTACGAAGCCGCGAAAGAACGCCCGTCTTTCCAGAGAATTAAGGCTAGCCCGACCGGTCCTGTAAAGGCCGGCGAGATGCTAGGCGCGACGTTCCTTGGAGAACCCGAACGCTCAGAAGAGGAATGTAGCGTTGGCTGGGGTGCGTGGGATAAAGGAGGAGTAAGGCCCGACGGGAGTGTCCTTTACCGGGATTTCATCACGACCGCAGGACACTGCTTTACGCCTGGGACCGAAGTCAAGCAGTGGGAAACATCCCCGGAAGGAAAATTTGCCTGGCAGCGGGTGAGGCGATTAGAGTAGAAGACCCGAGCATCGTGCCGCGTCTCATTCGCTATTCCGACACGCAGTTTCGCAGGATCAATGGAGCGACGGCCGTGAAAGAAGGAATGGTGGTGTGTCGGGCAGGGCAGTACAGTCCTAACGTGAAATGCGGCCCAGCAGAATGGCCGCCCAAATGTGAACGCTGGGGTGAAGAGCACGAAAATGGAAACCCTGTTCTCTGTACGATCAGGACCGAAATTCCGACTGCACCCGGGGATAGCGGAGGCCTTACTGGGAGCGCGCTACCGGAGATGCTGTTGGGACTTTGACTGAGGGAATCGCAAACTCTTCATGGTTTACTCCAGTCGAGGAAATTCCGGGCTATCCTAAAGCTCAGGGCAGTCTGCCTGCTCTTGGCGTAGAAGGCGAACCGCTCCATATAATTACGTGGAAGTAGACGACGAGTAAGGGAGGAAGCCATGAAGCTACGTATTCGATCGGTCAGGGTTGCGGCTCTTGCATTTGTCTTCGTGGCGTCATGCAACGTCTCGTTTTCGGTTGCAGCCAGCCGAGGCCTCCTTGCAAGCGGAGGAGGTGGCTTCTGCAGTGAGCCGAGCATCGATGTGGTAGCCGTCCCGCCTCCTTTCAAGGTGCGCTTGGGAGTTGACCGGGGAAGCGTCAGGCCTGGTGGTCAGCTGCGCGTGCGCGTAGAAGATCTCGGCACGGAAGATGTTGTATATGGACTCGCATACGAGCTTGCGCGATGGGAAGGTGGATCTTGGGTCAAGCAGCGGACCGGGCCATTTTTCAAATCACGATCTTTCGTGCGTGCCGGGACGGCAAGCGCCTGTCAGGGGATCGACATTCCAAGCCAGGCCGCACCCGGCCTCTATCGGGTGTCGAAGAAAGTCGCGCCGAAGCTGAAAACCAAGTCAATGAACCTTATGGCCGAGTTCCGGGTGCACTAGAACAACTGACGTCAAGACTTCGTTCAGGACAACCGAGTGTGTCCCCGGCGTCCGCCATCCCGGTTGGGGCTAAGAATGTTGCTGCGTCAATGCAAGCCAAAGCACTACTGCTTCATCCAGAAGCGCAAGCACCCGGAAACGACATCGCATCCGTAGAAAGTACGTCATCGGAGCGCACCGATGCGGAGGCGATTCGAGTCGAGGACGCTGGCATCGTTCCTCAGGATATATACGGATTAGAGGGACACCTAATACCCGTCGGGCAGGCGGGAAAAGCGAGAATAGGCAATTATCTCTGCTATTCCGGCGCCAAGACGACAGTGCCTCAGTGCGGTCCCGTCGTTGCTCGCTCGACGCGCTGGATCGGGGCAAGCGATGGGATTGCCAGAGGGGGATATTGGGTTGAATTCAACGAGCCGCCCGCCCACGGTGACAGCGGTGCGCCCGTATGGTCGCCCGAATATCAGTCGCGAAATGCGTCTGAGGTCGTAGTGGCTGAACGAGGATCCGAAACCTTGGTAGAGCCGTTACTCCATCCATATAGGATGCCTCCGAACGTAGTCCCGGGGATCCTTGATGATCCGTTGATGCGGCCCCTTAGCCTCAAGCAGGATGGGTGAGGTTCGGTGAACCTACAGGCAGGAACGCTAAGCACGCCCCTGTTGCGGGTGCAAGTTTCGGCCAAGGAGCGACCACGGGGCGTATTCTCGCTGCGCTCGTGTTTGGCCAGAAAGGTGAGCGGCATATGGACCTAAATAGGCTCAAATATGGCGAGACGATCGCCGGCGCTTCGGCGATCCTGCTCTTCATCTCCATGTTCTTTGAGTGGTTTGACGTCAAAGGGAACTTGGGGAATTTGCTCGTGCGGTTTGTTCCCTTCGGCGGCGGCAATGCCTGGCAGACGCTCGAAGTGATCCCGATCTTTTTGGTGTTAGCGATCGCTGTCGCGCTTGGGTCGGTGCTCATGCGCCTCGCCGGCTTTGATTGGAAGCCGGCGGTCCCCGCTAACGCGGCGGTGACCGTGTTTGGCTGCCTCGCGTCGCTCTTGATCCTGACTCGGATGGTTTCCCCGCCCGGCTCGAGGGAACTCCCGGAAGGCTTCTTGATCGAACCGACACTTAAGGGCGGCATCTTCTTCGCCCTCGTTGCCTCTCTCGGTATCGTCTTAGGTGGCTTTCTGGCGATGCGGGCGGAAGGCGTTACCTTATCTTTCCTACGTTTCGGTCGACATCGAAAGCGAGGGCGGCTGCACCCTTGAGGGCGAGCCCATCTATAGGCTATGGCAGTCCTAATTGAGAGGAGCGCATCGTGGGTAACTATCCTGGTTGCTCTAGGTGTCGATGACGACCGGGACGTCCTCACGTGGGATGGATCGCATGGTGTGTCCTCCTCCTGTTAGTTGAGTAGCTCTGCGATGCGTTGTGCCGCCAGGCGGGCGCCGTCCGTTTCCACCGGGCGGTAGTCGACGTCGCGGCCGATCTCCTCGGCGATCGCCTCGGCGATGACGTTAGGGCCGGCCTGGTCGAAGTCCATCCGGCGGCCGGCTCGGTAGCGGTCGAGCCGGTGGGCGACGTGAAAGCGCTGCTCGAAGTGGTGGCGCAGGGGGAAATAGAGGAATGGCCGCTGTGCGGCGGTCAGCTCCATGGTGGTCGTCAGCCCGCCCTGGACTACGGCGAGGTCGCAGGCGGCGAGGTGGCGGTAGAGGTCGTCGACGTAGGCGCGCACCTCCAGGCCGGCGGCGGCGGGCAGCGTCGCCGGGTCGATGCGCGGCCCGGCGACGACGATCATCCGCAGCTCGGGAACGAGTTTCGATGCGGCGGGGAAGGCCGCCATGACCCGTCGCAGCAGGTCCGCGCCCACGCCCGAGCCGCCGACCGTGACCAGGCAGACACGCTCGTGCGGCTGGTAGCCGAGCTCGGCGCGCAGCCGCTCGCGGTCTCGCAGCTCGGCCCGGTCGAAGCCGGTGATGTAGCCGGAGAAGTCGAAATTGCGCTCGGTCCACTCGCGGATCCCCGGAAGGTTGGGCCCGAGGCGGTCGCCGACGATGTCGTCGGGGTTGCCGACGAAGATCGCCCGGTCGCGGATCTCCGGGTGGTCGCGGATGTGCTCGACCATCTCGGCGTTGTAGTCCGCCGCCACGAACGCCTCGCGCTCGCCGTTCTCGGGCATCGGCAGCCAGCCGACGAAGTCCGTCAGCCAGGCGAAGGGCGCGCGCTTGCGGGCGGGGTTCTTGTGCAGGTGGTAGTCGAGCTCCCAGGCCTCGTCGCCGATCCACAGGTCATACCTCGTCTCGCCCGCGACGTCGTCGAAGACCATGTAGTTGGCGGTCAGGATCTCGTCCATGCGCCGGATGGCCTGGAAGCACTGCAGGTCGTGCGCGGCGGACTCGGATTCGAGGTGGGCCGACTCGTTGACCAGATGCCTGCTCGCGGGATGGATGCGCTCGCCCTCTGTCTCTAGCACCCGCGTCACCGGGTTCTGGGCGAGCCAATCGATCTGCAGGTCCGGGACGAGGGTGCGCAGCTCGCGCGCGATCGCGGTGTCTCGGCGGGCATGGCCGAGGCCGATGGGGGAGGAGACGTACAGCGCTCGGGGCCGGCCGTCGGCGCGATGGACCGTGGGGTCTCGCTGAAAGGAGGGGTCGACAAACTCGCGGATCGCGAGGTTCACGGCGACGGGGCGCCGCCCCTCCGGGACGTGGTCGCCGCCCTCGATCGCCATCAGCTTTCCGCCCGTCGCCTTCGCCAGCAGTCTGGCGTCGGCGTGGCTGGTCACCTTGTCCTTCGTCCCGCTGATGACGAGCACGGGGCACTGCACGCGGCGGGCGAGCGCGAGCTGGTCGCGGCGGGTGACCGGCGCCGCCGCATCGGCGAGCACGGTCAGGCCCAGCGTGACCGGGTCGGTTTCCAGGCCCCATCCGACGACGTCGTCGAAGCCCTTGGTCGAATGGGCCTCGTTCGCCGCCATCGCCGTGAACCACTCGACGAAATCACGGAAGTCATGACGAAAGTGCACGGCGTTGAACTTCGCCCAGCCCCGTGTCGATATCGGTCTGCGCCTGAACCCCGGCTTCATCCGCGGATGGGACATGATCCGGTAGCGCAGGCCGCCAAGCGAGTGGCTGGCGGGGAACCATGGGCCGATCAGCACCAGGCCGAGCACCCGCTCGGGGTGCTCGGCGGCGAGCAGGAGGGCGCGCTGGGTGCCGCGTGAGAGGCCGACGACGAACGCCCGCTCGGTGCCGGTCGCGTCGAGGACTTCGAGCGCGTCCTGAGCGAACTCCGACTCGGCGTAGGCCTCGACGGCGCCGGGCCGGTCGCTCTTGCCGTTGCCGCGCGGATCGAAGACGACCACACGGTGATGGCGGGCGAGGTAGGGGATCTGCATCTTCCACACCCGCGAGTGCACGAGCGTCCATGTCGGGCAGAACAAGATCGTCGGCTCGCCGGCGCCGTAGACCTCGTAGAAGACGCGCACGCCGTCGCGCTCGATGTAGCCCTGTTCATCCGGGTAGCGCGCTCGGGTCTGCTCACCCGTATCGGCCTGCTCGGCGGTGACCTGCTCGGTGATGCTCATCCGTCTCTCTGCTCGACGATCTGTCGGTGGGTTGCGTTGTCTTAGAATGAATTGGTCGGGCGACCAATCAATTAAATATATACTACGGCCCGATGTCAGCTCCCGACCGCGACGAACCTGAGACGCCGGCGCCGAGCGGGGACCTCCGCCTCGCGCAGGGCCAATCGACGCGGGCGTTGCTACTCGCTGCCGCCGGCGACCTGCTGCGCCAGGAGGGCTATGCCGCGACCTCGACGCGCGCCGTCGCCGACCGCGCCGGCGCGCGACTCTCGCTGGTCCACTACCACTTCGGCTCCAAGCGCGGCTTGCTTCTCGCCGTTCTCGAGGACCTCACCGAGCGTCTGCTCCATCGCCAGCAGGCGATGTTCAACGACGGCCGGGCGTTTGCCGACCAGTGGCGCACCGCCTGCGATTACCTGCGCGAGGACATCCACTCCGGCTATGTGCGGATCCTCTGGGAGCTATGGGCTGCCGGGCTCGCCGACCCTGAGCTCGCCGAGCGCTGGCGTGCCACCCAGCGCAGCTGGCGCGAGCTCATTGAGGCGCGCCTTGAGCGCCTCCAGGCCGAGCGCGGCGTCGAGCTGCCGATGCCCCCACGCGTCCTCGCCACGCTCATCGGCAGCCTCTTCGAGGGCGCCGAGGTCGAGATTCTCGCCGGCGTCCCCGAGGACGAAACGCCACACCTCGAAGCGCTCGAGGCCTGCGCCGCGCTGATCGCACACGCCGAGCGGCGCTGACTGTACGATCGGGCCCTTAGACTGGGGTCGTGGCTGGAATGCGCTCAGCTCGGCTTGTGTCTCTCGTTATCGGGTTGCTCTTGCCCACCGCGGTGGCGGCGCCCATCGCCATGGCGTCTCCCGACAACAGCCTCGCCTGCGAGCTGGTGGCTCAGTCGGTCGTGAAGAAGGCCCTCGGCGTCACCCACGTCACCTCTCACGCTGCCGCTGTCAGCCCGACGGCGCCGTCGCCGGAAGACCACACGGTCAACGGCGCCGATCAGTCCGAATGCCAGTTCTTCGGCTACAACCAGAAACCGAGCAATGCCCTGCTGAAGCAGCTGCGGAGCGCCAAGAAGCCGGTGCCCGCGGGGCTTGGGAACGTCGTCGTCACGACCGAAGTCCGCGACGACGAAGTGGGAGGGGAGGGTGAAAACTGGGACCCGACCGTCGCGGCGTTGACCTGGGCCAAGGGGCTGGCGACAGACCGCAAAGTCCTCGGTGGCGCCAGTTTCACCAGCCCGAGTTTCGCCTCCTTCCTGCACAGGACGGACTGGCTTGGCAACAAGGACCGAAACGTCGGCTTCTACGAGGTGGGCGACGGCGGGGATGCCAGTGCGATCGTCGTGCTGACTGTCAATAGCGCAGACCCCAGCCACGCCACCTACAAGGCATTGGCGAAGAAGATCGTTCCCGCCTTCACCAACGTCTTCCTGACTCCCTGATCGAAGCGCAGACTCCTTGATGTAAGTTCCTCTACTCAGAGGCGCTTAATTAATCCTGACTCGTCCATCGGTAGCAGGGAGGACACATGCGGGCTCGCTCAATCCGTCGCAGTTGCATCGGCTCTTTCGCAGCGCTTGTCTGTCTGGCAATGATTCAGGCGTCCCCGTCGGTGGCCGATCCGACCTACGGGGTGATGAACGCCGAAGGTGGCATCTACTGGCGCTCGGGACCGGACTGGAATACGCCCGAGGCGGTCTCGGGCAATGGCTTCTATCCCAACACCGTGATCGCTGTCCACTGCTACCAGAGCGGTGCCGGCAATGTTCCGGGCTCAACCGACTCGATGTGGGAGCAGGCCAGCGACGTCGGCGGCTCTGGCTATGGCAGCGGTTGGATCAACGAGCACTTCATCAACGATGGCCAGCCGATCAACCAGCCCTCGCCCGGCGTGCCGCCGTGCGGTTCTGCTCCTCCAGGGCCGGCCCCGGGTCCAGCGCCCGCCGCCGGCCTCGTTTTCACCGTCTTCAATGCCGAAGGCGGGATCTATTACCGCAACTCCGCGGAATGGAGCAACACCACCAAAACTCCAGGGGTCGGCGTCTACAACGGCGATCAGGTGGAATTGATCTGTGGGGCGCTTGGCGACTCTGTCGGCCCTTACAACGACCGCGCCTGGAGCAAGGTCCGCAACCTCAGCCGCCCCGGCATCGGAGAAGGCTGGGTCAACGAGCACTTCATCAACGACGGAGCGCCGGCGAATGCCTTCGTGCCCGGTGAGCCGTCTTGCGGCGCCTCAAGCCAGGGTGGCTCCTCCTATTCACCCGGCGGGTCGCTCTACTTCTCTCCTTATAACGGTCCAAACATCAAGGTCCACTACGGTCCGTTCGGCGTCCTGACCAAGTGGGTGCCGGCGACCTCCCCCGCGACCTACACGGCAGACGTTCACGAGTGGCATCCAAGCGGTGGGGGAAGTTGCCCCGACCTTTCGTCGATCGTGCCCCCCGAGCTCCACGGAGACGTGTACGGCGGCAAGCTCATAACCACCCTCGCCGCTTGGAGTGTCGCGCGCTCCGCGCCACTGCTCTTCTTGGAAGCTTCGGAGTTCGCCAGCCAGGTCCACTACATCCTGCTGTTCGACCCGGGCGATCTCGAGGAATACGCGTCTTCGACCTGCCCCAAGCGGATGTATCAGCGCCTGGCATTCTGGCTCGGAGAAAGCAAAACCAACCGGCTCGTCGTGCTCGCGGGACAGGTGACCGCCGACTACGAAAATCCCATCAATGGCCACGCTCACGCGGGCATCCAGAACTATCTCTTTCCGTCGATACGCGACTACCCGAACGTGCACGGCCGAAATATTCGCCAGCAGGTGGTTGTCTGCAACTACGACGAGATGAGCCACGAAGACGTGTGGATGAACTTCAAGGGGGCGATGAACCAGGCCCCGATCACCCTTTCCACCTGCCCGAAGGCGAGTCCTCACGAACAGGTGGTCAGTTGGAATCCCTAGACGGGTGACGTCGGGGCGCCGTCTTTGCGGGGACGGCCTGCTCAGCGCGCTGAGGACTTCGAAGGCAGATCGCAGATCGTCATCAATGCGGTGGCCTCTGTCGGCCACGGTCTGCCCGTCACAGGTAGATCCTGAACGGCTCCGCCGCTGGCAGACGGGTCATCTAGACCCTTGCGAAGGCCCACGGCCAGGTCTAAGTTGATTTCACCGGCACCTTGCTGCCGTCCAACGAAAGGAAGCGCCCGATGGCCATCCTCACGATGTTCGAGATTCATGGCGACACGGACAAAATTCTTGCCGACCACGCCGAGACGATCGAACCGATCGCCAATCCTCTCGCCGAAGAAAACGGTGGGCTCGCCAACTACATGCTCAAGACCGAGGACGGCGTTTTGATCGTCAACGTCTGGGAGAACGAGGAGGGCATGGAGAAGGTGGCCGCTGCGGTTCGACCCAAGGCGCAGGAGGCGGGACTCCCGACACCTCAGAACTGGCGTAAATACGAGATCCTTCGCCACAACAGGACGGGGAGCTAGACCGCGCGGCACCCGTCCCAATGGCCTAACCCCCCAAGCACATTGTGGGCTTTGGTTGTGGCTGGATGTCAGTTTCGCCGTGGCATTTGTGGCGCGAGGGCCGGCCGCCGATCCTTGGGGCGATGGCCGGTCGCTCGCGCCGTCCTCTCAGGAGGACTTCGAAATCGAAATTGCCGGAACCGTCGGCTCGACCTTGGCTATCTGCACCCTGCTCACCCCCTCCCGCTGATGCGCTTGCTGGACTAATGCCTTTGACCAGTTGACTAATCAAGCTAGTTTCATTAGTCGTGACGCGTCAGTGAACAATCCCTGCAAAACAATCAATTTGATTTGTTGAGTCAGCTAAGGTGGCCGCTCAACCAAGGACGGAGGTGTTCTTATGCAGTCCAAAGCTGGTCCAAAGCCCAAGGTCGACAGGGGATTCGACGAACAGCTCATCCACGTGATGTCTCATCGCCTCCGCGTGCAGGCACTTACGGTTCTCTCCGATCGAACCGCCAGTCCAAAAGAAATCGCAAAGCAACTTGGCGCCCGCTTGAGCGTGGTCAGCCATCACGTCAAGGAGTTGCTGGACGCGGGTTTGATCGAGCTGGTAGACGAACAGCCTCGACGGGGGACAGTCGAGCATTTCTACCGCTCAATCTTGCGACCGCTTCTCGGAAATGAGGAGTGGGAGAAGCTGAGCCTGGAGGAACGAAAGCAGTTCTCAGCCTGGATCGTGCAGCTCGTGATGGGTGACATAGCCAAGGCGATGGACGCCGGCACCTTTGATGCGCGTATGGAAAGGCACGCAACTCGAGTTCCGCTCTATGTCGACGAGAAGGGCTGGCGAGAACTTGTTCAGGTCCATGCCACCGCGTTGGACGCCGAGTTTCAGGTTCAGGCAGCCAGCGCTGAACGGATGGCCAAGAGCGGCGAGGATGGGTTCCATGTTTCGGCATCCATTCTCTGTATGGAGATGCCGGCCCCCCAACAGCGCCCTCGAGACTAGAAACGCAACGGCTGACCTTGACTATTCCTGTCCGGCGGTTCGAGAACTAGGGTCGACAGAGTGAGCAATGCTCTGAAGAATCTTCACCAGTCTAAAACTACAGATTGGTGGTGCATCGATGACAGTTTCAAGTTGCCTCCAGGCAATCCGAGCATCTGCTTTCGACCGAGAGGCATCCACGTGGACGAGGCTCTAGGCAAAGCGTTCGCCCACCCCTTACGCGTCGAAATCTTCAAACGTCTCGGAGAGCACCCCGGCAGTGCCAGGCTGCTGTCCGAAGAGTTGGGCCACCCTCTCAGCAATGTCGCCTACCACTTCCGGCGGCTTGATGATCTCGGGCTCATCCGGCTGGTCAACAAGGTGAAGAGGCGGGGCGCGACCGAAAAGATCTACAAAGCCACACAGATCGCCCCCGTCGACTCGTTCGCGCGGAAGTTGGTCCCGGCATCGGTTCGGGGCCACGTATCGGCGCCGATATTGCAGGCGATGTTCGACAGCGGGACCACGGCGCTCAAGGCAGGGACGCTCGATGCGCGCGACGACAGCCACCTGGTCTGCATGCCGGTTGTCCTCGACCTCGATGGATGGAAAGAGGTCTCGACAATCATGGATGGGGCATTGGCGAGGATCGCGAAAGCCCGGGTGCAAAGCGCGAAGCGCCTCGGCCGGACCCAGGGTCAAGACATTCGAGCAACGATCATCGTCGCGAGCTTTGAATCGCCCTGACGAACGAGACAGGGGGAGGAGGCCCCGCCCCATAGGCCGAGATAGGACTCAGCCCGGCAGCTGGCGGTCTTTGCCGTTGCCGTTGGTCGGCACCTCTTCCGCCGTCGCGTCGAAGTCGTAGTGACGGCCCGGCTGCGGGGTTTGAGAGCCGAGGTTGCCGACCGTTCCGACTACGAAGCGGCGGCCGACGAAGCCTTTCATCAAAGTGCGCGCGATCGCCCGGGTCGGCGGGATCAGCAGGATCAGGCCAAAGATGTCTGTGATGAAGCCCGGCGCCAGCAGCAGGGTGCCGCCGATCGCGATCATCAGGCCGTCGGCCACCTCGCGGCCGGGGAAGCGACGTTCGGCGAGAGCGGCGTTGAAACGACGCCAGGCGCCGCGGCCCTGGTGGCGCAGCAGCAGCGAGCCGAGCAGGGCGTCGGCCAGCAGCAGCGCCAGGGTCGGCAGCACCCCGATTGCCTGGCCCACCTGGATGATCACGTACAGCTCCGCGATCGGGACGACGATGAAGAGGAGGATCAGGAGAAGGGCCATGTCAAAAGCCTAGCCCCGGCGCCTCGCCGGCCGGGCAGCGCTCAGGCCGGGGCGGCAGCGGCAGCCGCTTCCTCGAGCGCCGCCAGCGAGCGGTTTAGGCCGGTGGCGATCTCGTCGACGTCGTCCATTGAGTCGTAGTCGGCGAGCAGGCCGAAGCCGAGGTGGCCGTTGTAGCTCATGATCGCCACCGCCATCGTGTGGCTCTCGGGCAGGAAGGCGACCGGGAAGACCTCCTCCAGTTCCCTGCCCAGCACGTAGAGGGGGATCTGGGGCCCCGGCACGTTGGTGACGATCAGGTTGAAGAGGCGGGTCGAGAAGTTGACCCGGGATGCCTGGGCCAGCAAGGTCGGCGGCGCGAAGTCGTTGAAGCGCGAGATCACTTCGGCCCCCAGCGCCTGTTTGGAGCGCTTCAGCCCCTCCATCTGCTCGCTCACCACCCGCAGCCGTCGCGCCGGGTCCTCGACGTAGACGGGCAGCGGCCCCCGCATCGCCGCGATCCGGTTGCCGAGGTCGCCGCGCTCGTCCTCGCTGCGGATCGAGACCGGCACCAGCGCCCGCAGCTCCAGCCCCTCGGTGCGGATGCCCCGCCCGTGCAGCCACTCGCGCAGGGCCCCGGTCACTACCGCCAGGACGACGTCGTTGACGGTGCCGCCCAAGGAGTCCTTGATCCGCTTGAAGGTCGCCAGCTCCGAGCGGGCCCAGACGAAGCGGCGGTGCGGGCCGATCGGCTGGTTCAGCGGCACGTCCGGCGCCGGGTCGGCGAAGGCGCCCGCCACCTCGGCGACGCCCTCCAGGGCCTCGGTCAGCTTCCGCGCCGCCGTCTCGGGATGACGGGCGGCCTCGAGCACGCGCTCCGTCAGCTTCAGCGGCCAGGTGGCGCCGTCGGTGATGGCGCGGGTGACCAGCTCGGTGGTGCTCGGCTCGGCCTGGGGCACCCAGTCGTCTTCGGCCGGCGGCGCCGGCGGGTTCGGCTCGAGGTCGAAGAGCACGGTCCCGATGTCGACGCCGGAGATTCCGTCGACCATCGCGTGGTGGGTCTTGGTCAGGATCGCGAAGCGGTCGCGCTCCATGCCCTGGACCAGCCACAGCTCCCACAGCGGCTTGGAGCGATCGAGCTGCTGGGAGAAGACGCGACCGGCCAGTTGGCGCAGCTGCTCCTCGCCACCCGGCTCCGGCAGCGCGCTGTGGCGGATGTGGTAGGTCAGGTTGAAGTTGACGTCGTCGGCCCAGAGCGGCCTGCCCGCCTCCAGTGGCGGCACCACCAGCCGCTGGCGGAAGCGCGGCACCTGGCCGAGGCGGCCCCGAACGTGCTCGACCAGGTCGACGTATTTGGGCGGCGGCCCCTCGAAGATCAGGATCGCGCCGACGTGCATATGGCTGACCGAGGTCTCGTTGGTGAGGAACGAGGCGTCGACCGCGGTCAGTCGATCCAGGTGGCGTCCTTCGGTGCTCATCGCTGCAAGGCTAGCTTCGCGCCGCCTTGCGGGCCAGTCCGCACCCCCGGCCGCAACGCTGCCACCGCTACCCTGCCAGGTATGAGCACAGCTTCCGCCACGTCCATAAATAAGGTCCTGCTGGCCGCTCCGCGCGGCTACTGCGCCGGCGTCGATCGCGCCGTCCAGGCAGTCGAGCGCGCGCTCGACCTGCACGGCGCGCCCGTCTACGTCCGCAAGGAGATCGTCCACAACAAGCACGTGGTCGAGGAACTCTCCAAGCGCGGCGCGATCTTCGTCGAGGAGGAGACGGAGGTCCCCGAGGGGGAGATGGTCGTCTTCTCCGCCCACGGAGTTGCCCCCTCGGTGCACGACAACTCGGCCGCGCGCGGCCTGCGCACGATCGACGCCACCTGCCCGTTGGTGACCAAGGTCCACGTCGAGGCCCGCCGCTTCGCCGCCGACGGCTACGCGATCGTGATGATCGGCCACGAGGGCCACGAGGAGGTCGAAGGGACGATGGGCGAGGCTCCCGAGAGCATCGTCTTGGTGCAGACGGTCGAGGAAGTGGAGACGCTGCGGATCCCCGATCCCGAGCGGGTCGCCTTCATCACCCAGACGACGCTCTCAGTCGATGAGACGGCTGAGATCATCGCCGCCCTACGGGCCAAGTTCCCATCGATAGTCAGCTCCAAGTCCGACGACATCTGTTACGCGACCACCAACCGCCAGATCGCCGTCAAGCAGCTGGCCCGCGAGTGCGACCTGGTCCTGGTGATCGGCTCGACCAACTCCTCCAACTCCAACCGCCTGGTCGAGGTGGCCCGCGAACACGGCGCCGCCTCGTACCTGATCGACAACCACTCCGAAGTCCACGAGGACTGGCTCGACGGCGTCGAGACCGTCGGCATCACCTCCGGCGCCAGTGCCCCCGAGGAGCTGGTCGAGCGCCTCGTCGACTTCTTCCGCGAGCGCGGCGCCGACGACGTCTCCGAGCTGCGCACCGTCCACGAGGACGTGCGGTTCATGCTGCCCAAAGAAATCCGCGACGAGCTCGCGGCGCGGGGTTGACGTAGGCGTTTTCTGGCCGTGGGGAGGGGCGTCTAGGAAGGCCCCGCTGCGAAGCTGAGCGACCAGATGCGTAGACCCGTGGCGGGGCGTACGGTCAGCGTGCGCTTCTCGTGCTGGGGATGCTCGGCCAGCGAGTAGAGAGCCGGAGCGTTCGCGGCGATCGAACCAATGGCCTCGCCATCCAGCTCGATCGCGATCTCGCCCTCTCCCTCGATCGTCGCGTAAGCGCCTCCCGCCTCGTAGGGGACGACAAGCTCCTCGCCGTCCTCTCCGGCGATCCAGGGGCGCTCCCAGGAGCCGCTGGGGAAGATCTCCGGGGTTGGCGCCATCACTCGGGCGCCCGGGCCGTCGGTGGGGCGCAGGGGGGCCATCGGGGCAGGGAGGTCGCGGAGGGCGTCGATCTCGCGCAGCTCGGCCTGGATCGCTTCCTCCGTTCCCAGGTATTCGCCCTCGCCGAAGTGAAACCAGCTGAGGGCGCCGCCGAGGCTCCAGAGGAAGAGACTGGGCCAGCCCTCGCAGCCGTAGGACTGCCAGAGCTCGCGCTCGGCGTCGATCGCGACCGGGAACTCGACTTCGAGGTCCTTGAGCCCAGTGGCGACCGTGTCCGGATCGGCGCCGAAGGGGAATCGTGGGGCTTGGACGCCGAGCACCGTCAATCCGTGGTCGCGGTAGCGGCGCTCCCACTCGGCCAGGTAGGGGAGGGTGCGGACGCTGTTGAGCTGGGCGAAGTCGAAGAAATGGACGAGTGCCGGGCCCGGCACTGTCACCGCCGGCATCGACTCCGGCGCCTCGCCGATCCAGGTAATTCCGGACGGAAGATCGGGGGCGGCGATGTTGTCGCGGTCGGGGAACATGCCGGGACGTTATCCTGGGCCGCCTGGCACCGGCGAACAAGGAGGAAGTCAAGTGAGCAACGACGTCTGGCAGCGAATCGAGGATGCACGAGGCCGCTGGAACGTGCTCGAGCACCCCTTCTACGTGCGCTGGTCCGAAGGCAAGCTGAGTCGTGAGGAGCTGGCCCGTTACTCCGGCCAGTACCGCCACGCGACCGCCGCCATCGCCCGCCTCAGCTCCGCCGTCGCCGAGTCCGCCCCCGACGCCGAGCGCGCCGAGCTGCGCCGCCACGCCGAGGAGGAGGAGGATCACATCGCCCTCTGGGACGGCTTCGTCGACGCCGTCGGTGGAGAGGTTGCCGCTGTTCCCACCGCCGAGACCAAGGAGTGCGTCGATGTCTGGACCGCGGCTGACGGCCGCCTCTCCCAGCTCGTCCGCCTCTACGCGATCGAGAGCAGCCAGCCGGCTATCTCGGCGACCAAGCGCGAGGGCCTTGCCGCCCACTACGGGATCGGCGATGGCCCCGGCAATGAGTACTTTCGCGTCCACGAGCATGCCGATGTCGAGCATGCCGCCGAGGGACGCTCCCTGATCGAGGCCCATCTGGCCGACGCCGACCCCGACGAGCTGGTCGCCGCTGCCGAGTCCGCCTTCCGCGCCAACTGGCACCTGCTCGACGGCGTTTGAGCGAGCCGCCGCCCGGGGCGGGACCGTACGTACTTGGGCCCCCGGGGCCCGTAGGGGAGCCACCGCCGTCCCAGCGCAAGCTGGTGGACCGCACGATCGGCATCACCGTCGGCATCGTCCTCGGTATCGCCGTCGTCATCGGGTTCGTCTTCCTCGGTAGCGAAGGGACCGTCGATGCTCCCCGTATCTCGGGGGTGAAGACCGGCAAGCAGGCGCCCACGCCGCAGGTCCAGCCGCCTCAGCCGGGCCAGGCCGGCAAGTGAGCTTCCTGCCGCTGGCCCATGCCTTGGTCACGCGGCAGGATCTGCCGATCCCCGCCTGGCTCTTTGCCTGGGCGGCCTCGATCGTCCTCATCGTCTCCTTCTTCGCCCTCTCGGTCGCCTGGCGCACGCCCCGCTTCGAGAAGGAACGCTGGCGCCCGCTCGGCGGCGGCATCTCGGGCCTTCTGATCGGGCCACCGGCCCAGGCGCTGTGCGGAGCGGTCGGCGTCTTTTTGCTCGGTGTCGGCATCTACTGCGGCCTGCACGGCACCTCGGCGCCGGATCGCAACTTCGCGGTCACCTTCTTCTTCATCACCTGTTGGCTCGGCTTTCCGCTCTTCAGCGTCCTGCTCGGCAACGTCTTCAGGCTCTTCAATCCCTGGCGGGCGATCGGCAGGGCGGTTGGTGGCGGGTTCAAAGGCATTGCCGGGCAGCGCCCGGCCCACCTCGCCTACCCCGAGGCGGTGGGTCGCTGGCCGGCGGCGATCGGCCTGCTGGCCTTCGTCTGGCTCGAGGTGGTCTACGGCGCTAGCGGTGGCGTCGCCGTCGGCCTCTCACCCCACGTCACCGGCGTCGCCGCTCTCGTCTACAGCGCCTATACCCTGGCGATGATGACCCTCTTCGGGGTCGAGGAGTGGTGCGAGCGCGGAGAGGTCTTCTCGGTCTACTTCGGAATGCTCTCCCAGCTCAGCCCCTTCGGTGTCAAGGACGGGCGGCTCGGCCGCCGCCGCCCGATGTCTGCCGCCACCCATTGGGCGACGATCCCCGGCTCCGTCGCAGTCGTCATCGCCTCGATCGCCTCGACCAGCTTCGACGGCGCCCAGGAGGGCGCTTTCAAGAGTGGGATCGAAAGCCTCTTCAACCGCCTCGTCGACGCCGGCTTCGGGCTTGCCACGGCGCTGCGGACCTCGAGCACGATCTTCATGTTGCTCTGCTTCGGCGGCGTCGCCCTCGTCTACCTGCTCGGGGTGCGGGGGATGCGGACGGTGCGCGGGGCGCCGCCGCTGAAGACGCTGCGGGTCGGCTTCGCCCACACGCTGATCCCGATCGCCTTCGCCTACCTCGTCGCCCATTACTTCAGCCTCTTCGTCTTCCAGGAGCAGGCGCAGTTCACCTACCTGCTCTCCGATCCCCTGGGGACGGCGACCACCAACCTCTTCGGCACCGCCTCCAGCGGCGTCGACTTCAACGTCATCAGCGCCAACACGATCTGGTACGTGCAGGTGGCCGCGCTCGTGATCGGCCACATCGCCGGCCTCACTCTCGCCCACGACCGCGCCCTCGTCTACTGGGGCAACTATCGCCAGGCAACCCGCTCCCAGTACTGGATGCTGGCGGTGATGGTCGCCTTCACCTGCTTCGGCCTCTACCTGCTCTCGGTCACGGGTGGCTGACCCGGCGGTGATAGTGGTCCCGCTCGCCCACATAGGCCACTACCTCTGGATCCTCTACGTCCTCCCGGTCCTGATAGTCGTCGCCTCGATCATCAAGACCACAATCTCGGAGAAGCGAGCGGTCCGAGCCGAAGCAGCTAGCGAGCAAGGGCCCGGGCCCGATGGTCCCGACACTCCGGTGGAGCCTCAAGCCCCTGAACCCTGAGCGGGCCGCTTTGTCCGAGGGCGCGGCGGGGAGGGGGCCGAGAACGGACCCGGTTTGGCCCGCCCGCAGGCCCCCTCCCCGCCGCGCCCGCTGCCGAAACGCTCCGTCCCTAAAGAATCTCGGCCAAGCGCGTCTCAAGAGCAGCAGAGATCTCATCTCGCACCGGCCCCACGGCGAGCCGCTCGACCAGTGACTCGAGGAAGCCCTCGATGATCAGCGCTTTCGCCTCGGCCGGGCTGAGCCCGCGCGAGGTCAGGTAAAAAAGCTGCTCGCGATCGATCTGGGCGATCGCCGCGGCGTGGGTGCAGCGGACGTCGTCGGCGAGGATCTCCAGGCCCGGGATCGCGTCGGCGTGGGCTTCGGTGGAGAGCAGCAGGTTGCGGCTCTCCTGGAAGGCGTCGGTCTGCTGGGCGCCGGGGTCGACCTTGATCATCCCGCGCCAGACCGCCGTCGATTTGGCGGCGAGGACGCCGCGGAAGGCGAGGTCGGAGAAGGTGTTCGGCGCCGAGTGCTCCTGCGTCGTGTCGTAGTCGAGGTGCTGGCCCGGCCCGCCGGCGTAGCCACCGGTGACGCGGGCCTCGGAGCCCGGCCCGGCGAGCTTGGTCTCCATCCGCACCTTGCCGCGGGCGGAGCCGAAGCCGAGGGCGGTCCAGTCGAGGCGCCCGTCGCGCTGCACCTCGGCCCGCTGGCTGGCGAAGATCCAGGCCGACTCGGAGATATCCTGGGTGCTGATGTAGCGCAGCGTCGCCGCCTGGCCCACGTGCAGCTCGACGACGGAGTTGAGCAGGCCGTCGATCTCGTCGCCGGGGGAAGAGCAGTGCTCCCAGATCTCGGCCTCGGCGCCCTCCTCGAGCACGATCAGGGTGCGCCAGTTGACGGCGACGCCGTTCTCATCGAGCGGAATCTCGACCCGGATCGGTTCGCTCACCTTGACCCCGCGCGGCACGTGGACGAGGACGCCGTCGTGCCAGGCCGCCTCGTTGCGGGCGACGAAAAAGTCCTCAGCCGGCACCAGCGCTCCCAGGCGCTCGTGGATCAGTTCGCCGTGCGACTCGATCGCCTTGCTCAGCGGCAGCACCGTCGCTCCCTCGGCGCTCCCGATCGAGGCATTGGCGGCGCCGGCCTCGTAAGCGTCGATCTCGAGCCCGGAGAGGTCGGTGAATTCCCAGCCCTTCGACTTGTGGTCGGGGAGAGTCAGTTCCTGCGCGAGAGAGGCGCCCCTCTGGCGCCTCTCGGAAAGCCAAGCCGCCTCGGTCGCCACCTCAGCCAATGCTTCCCTCCATCTGCAGCTCTATGAGCCTGTTGAGCTCGACCGCGTACTCCATCGGCAGCTCCTTGGTCACCGGCTCGATGAAGCCGTTGACGATCATCTTCGAGGCCTCCTCCTCGCTGAGCCCGCGGCTCTGCAGGTAGAAGAGCTGCTCGTCGCCGATTTTGGAGACGGTCGCCTCGTGGCCGACGTCGGCGTCGTTCTCGTCGATCCGGATCGTCGGGTAGGTGTCCGAGCGCGAATCCTCGTCGAGCAGGAGCGCGTCGCAGACGACCTTGGAGCGTGATTCGGTCGCCCCGTCGGCGATTTCCAGCAGGCCGCGGTAGGTCGCCCGGCCGCCGTCCTTGGAAATCGACTTGGAGAAGATCGAGGAGCTGGTCCGCGGCGCCGCGTGGATGATCTTGCCACCGGCATCCTGGTGCTGGCCATCGCCGGCGAAGGCGATCGAGAGGATCTCGCCGTGGGCTTCGGGGCCGAGCAGGTAGATCGACGGGTACTTCATCGTCAGTTTCGATCCGAGGTTGCAGTCGACCCACTCCATCGTCGCCTTCTCGTGCGCGACGGCGCGCTTGGTGACGAGGTTGAAGACATTCTGCGACCAGTTCTGGACCGTCGTGTAGCGGACCCGCGAGCTCTTCTTGGCGACGATCTCGACCACCGCGGAGTGCAGCGAGTCGCTGGAGTAGACCGGCGCCGTGCAGCCCTCGATGTAGTGGACGTCGGAGCCCTCCTCGGCGATGATCAGCGTCCGCTCGAACTGGCCCATGTTCTCGGTGTTGATCCGGAAGTAGGCCTGCAGCGGCATCTCGACCTTGACCCCGGCCGGCACGTAGACGAAAGAGCCGCCGGACCAGACGGCGGAATTGAGCGCCGCCAGTTTGTTGTCGTTGGCGGGGATGATCGTCGCCCAGTACTCGCGGACCAGATCCTCGTGCTCGCGCAGGGCCGTGTCCATGTCGGTGAAGATCACGCCCTGGGCCTCGAGCTTCTCGTTTACCTGGTGGTAGACGACCTCAGACTCGTACTGGGCGCCGACCCCGGAGAGGAATTTGCGCTCAGCCTCGGGGATGCCGAGTCGGTCGAAGGTGTTTTTGATGTCCTCGGGGACCTCGCTCCAGTCGCGGCTGTTCTTCTCCGAGGCGCGCACGAAGTAATGGATGTCGTCCCAGTCGATCTGGGCCAGATTGCCGCCCCAGGCCGGGGTCGGGCGAGAGTAGAAGTGCTCCAGCGCCTTCAGCCGGAAATCGCGCATCCACTGCGGCTCGTCCTTGTAGTCGGAGATCGATTTGACGATCTCGCGGCTGAGGCCCTTCGGGGCCTTGTAGGCATAGCCGGACTCGGAGTCGTGGAAGCCGAACTTCTCCTTGTAGTCGGAGTTGATTCCGGCAAGGTTTTTCTGCTCTGCGACGGCCTCAGGTGTGGCCATGTCTACTCGACCTCCAAAACGATTGTGTCGTCCTCGATGGCTATCGGGAACGTCTGCACCGGAGCATAGGCGGGGAGGGTCTTCGGCCTGCCGGTGGTCAGGTCGAAGAGGGAGCCGTGACGGGGGCACTCGACGGTGCAGGCGGAGGCATCGAACTCGCCCTCGGCCAGCGGCCCGTCGTCATGGGAGCAGCGATCCTCGATCGCGTAAAGAGCGCCCTCGCAGTTAAAGACGCCGATTTTGCGCCCGTCGTGCTCGACGAGACGCATAGCGCCGGGCGAAAGCTCGGCGGCGGGGCAGACGGGGATCGATGTTCCGGCGGTCTCTGGCAAGGGATGAGGCTCCTGAGCTGGTGGCTAGTGCTGGTTGAGACTTAATCCTACTTCTAGGGTCGGATTTTAGCGGGCGGGCCAACTCGTGAGTTCGCGCTTTGTCTCGCCACACGCAACAAAACGCGAATTCAGTCGATAACAGGGGCTTGACCCGCGCCGCCGCGAAGGTGAGAGGATCGAGGGACGACGACCTTCGAGGAGAGGATGTTGCGATGAGCGAGAGGACCAGCTACGCGCCAGGGACCCCGTCCTGGGTCGACCTCGGCACCCCCGACATCGATGCCGCGGTCGAGTTCTACGGCGGCCTTTTCGGCTGGGACATCCCGGAGAGCGAGAACGCCGAGCAGACCGGTGGCTACCGCCAGGCGATGCTGAACGGCAAGCCGGTCGCCGGGATGATGCCGCTGATGCAGGAGGGCCAGCCGCCGGCCTGGTCGACCTATGTCTCGGTCGCTGACGCCGACGCGACCGCAGCGGCGGTCAAGGAGGCCGGCGGCAACGTGATCGCCGAGCCGATGGACGTGATGGATCTGGGCCGGATGGCGGTCTTCACCGACCCGACCGGCGCCTTCTTTGGGATCTGGCAGCCGGGCACGTTTCCCGGCGCCGGCCTCGTCAACGAGCCTGGCGCCCTCGCCTGGAACGAGCTCAACACCCGCGACCCGGAGGCGGCGAAGGCCTTCTACGGAGCCGTCTTCGGCTGGTCCTTCGAGGACGAAGACATGGGGGAGATGGGCTCCTACACCACGATCAACCTCGGCGACGGCCCGGTCGGCGGCATGCTGGACATGGCCGGGCGCGGCGTCCCCGAGCAGGTTCCCGCCCACTGGCAGCTCTACTTCGCCGTTGAGGACACCGATGCGACGGTCGATCAGGCTAAGCAGCGGGGTGGCAGCGTCATGGTCGAGCCGATCGATATCCCCGCCGGGCGCTTCGCGATCCTCACCGATCCTCACGGGGCGAGCTTCGCCGTGATCCAGATGTCAGACGAGGCAACCGCCTGACCAGGCGGCTCCCGGGTTAGAGCGTCGTCGCCTCGGCCGGGTCGCCGGTCTCGCCCTCGTCCTCCCATTCGGCGGGCTCGCCGAGGCCGGCGCTCTTGACGATCTTCAGTCCCAGCATCGCGCACTTCATCCGCGTCGCCGAGATCTCGATCCCGAGCAGCTCCAGCACGTACTCCTTCGGCAGCCGCAGCAGCTCCTCACGCGTTTTGCCGATCAGCTCGTCGGTCAGCAGCGAGGTGGCCGCGGTCGAGATCGCGCAGCCTTTGCCCTCGAAGGCGACCTCGGCCACCCGCCCATCCTCGTCCAGGCGCAGCATCACATGCTGCTCGTCGCCGCAGAACGGGTTGGTGTCCTCGAACTCCAGGTCAGGCTGGTCCAGGCGCCCGAAGTTGTGGGGCCGCTTGTAGTGCTCGAGGATCTGGTCGCGATAGAGCTCGTCCACCTCTCCGAGGCTAGCGAAAGCGCTCCGCTGTTCATTCTCCTCACCACGTGCGGATAAAGGAACAGTGCGGTCCGCTGGCTCTAAAGTGGTTGCCAGCCAACTTCGACTGGAGGTCGCATGCCCGCCGTCCGCTCTCGTCCCCTTATCTCGATCCTCGCTCTGGCATGCGTGGCCCTTGCCGGGCTCGCCGTCTCCGCTTCGGCGAAGAGCGGCCTGACCTCCTACCCGACCAGCATCTTCATCAGCGAAAAGTTCCCCGCCTTTCACGGCAGGCTGCACTCGAGCAACAAGTTCTGCATCGCAGAACGCCCGGTCAAGGTCTACCGTGAAACCCCCGGGCCCGACAAGCTGCTCGGCAGCGAACGCAGCGAGGGCGATGGCTACTGGCAGGTGCCGATCGGCCGCAAACTGACCTCCGGCGTCTACTACTCCAGGGCTCCCCGCTACGGGAGCGCTGCCCTTGGCATCGCCTGTGGCCCGGCTACCTCAAAAGTCGCGGTTGTCGACTGAGGGCCTGAAGGGCCGTCTCTAGAGCCCGAAGACCTTGCGGGCGTCGTGGAGGCCCGCGACGAGGCGGTCGATTTCCTCTGGCGTCGTGTAGACGCCGAAGCTGGCGCGGGCTGTGGCCGAGACGCCGAGGCGGTCCATCAAGATCTGGGCGCAATGGTGGCCGGCACGGACCGCCACGCCATGGCGGTCGAGGATCTCGGAGACGTCGTGGGCGTGGACTCCCTCGAGCTCGAAGGAGACCGGGCCGACCCGCTGCGGGCCTCGGGGTGGGCCGAAGACGCGCAGGCCGGGCACGTCGGCGACGCGCTCGAGGGCGTAGTCGGTGATCTTGCGCTCATGGGCGAGGACGCTCTCCATGCCGAGGCCGTCGAGCCAGCGCAGCGCCGACGCCATTCCGATCGCCTGGGCGATCGCCGGCGTTCCCGCCTCGAAGCGGGCGGGCGGGTCGGCGTAGGTCGTGCCGGTGCGGGTGACCTTGCGGATCATCGAGCCGCCACCGAGGAAGGGAGGCATCGCCTTGAGCAGCTCCAGCCGCCCCCAGAGCGCGCCGATCCCGGTCGGGCCGTAGAGCTTGTGGCCGGTCAGCGCGTAGAAGTCGACCCCGAGCTCGGCGACATCGACCGGCATCTTCGGCGCCGCCTGGGCGCCATCGACCAGGACCAGGGCGCCGGCCTCGTGGGCGAGGCGGGAGATCTCAGCGATCGGGTTTTCGGTCCCGAGCACATTGGAGACGTGGGTGACGGCGACCAGCTTCGGGCCTCGTTCCAGTAGCGCCGCCAACGCCTCCATGTCGAGCAGCCCCTCGTCGCCGATCGGCGCCCAGTCGATCTCGGCCCCGGCCCGCTCGGCCAGCTGCTGCCAGGGAACAATGTTGGAGTGGTGCTCCATCTCGGTCAGGACGATGCGATCGCCGGCGCCGACATTGGCGTCGCCCCAGGCGCGCGCGACCAGGTTGATCGCCTCGGTCGCGTTGCGGACGAAGGCGATCTCGCGCCGGTCGGAGGCGCCGAGGTGGTCGGCGACCGTGGCCCGTGCTCCCTCGTAGGCGACCGTCGCCTCGGCCGAGAGGGTGTGGGAGCCGCGGTGGACGTTGGAGTGGTGGCGGCGCTCGTAGCGGTCGACCGCCTGAATCGAGGCCAGCACCCGCTGGGCGCTGGCGCCGCTGTCGAGGTAGGCGACCGGCTGCCCGTGGACCTCGCGAGCCAGCGCCGGGAACGACTCGCGCACCTTCTCGATCGGGAAAGCCGGCGCCGGCGCCTCGCTCTTGGTCGTCGCCGGCTCCATGCGCATCGAGGCTAGGCGGAAGCGCCCGCCTCGACCTCCTCGCGGATCCAGCCGTAGCCCTTCTCCTCCAGCACCCCGACTAGCTCCGGGCCGCCCTCTTTGACGATCCGCCCCTCGAACATGACGTGGACGGAATCGGGCTTGACCATGTGCAGGATGCGCTGGTAGTGGGTGATGATCAGGACGCCCATGTCGGGGCCGGAGAACTTGTTGACGCCTTCGGCGACGACCCGCAGGGCGTCGATGTCGAGGCCGGAGTCGGTCTCGTCGAGGACCGCGATCTCCGGTCGCAGCAGCGCCAGCTGCAGCAGCTCCATCCGCTTCTTCTCGCCACCTGAGAAGCCGTCGTTGAGGTAGCGGCTGGAGAAGTCTTTGGGGATGTTGGCTAGCGCCATCGCCTCCTGGGCGACTTTGGCGAAGTCTTTGATCTTGATCGCGTCTTCGCCCTTGGCCTCGCGACGGGCGTTGATGATCATCCGCAGGTACTTGCTGACCGAGACGCCGGGGATCGCGACCGGGTACTGGAAGGCCATGAAGAGGCCCGCCTGCGAGCGCACGTCGGGATCGGCCTCGGTGATGTCCTCGCCCTTGAAGGTGATCGAGCCCTCGGTCACCTCGAGCGCGGGGTGGCCCATGATCGCGTTGGCGAGGGTCGACTTGCCGGACCCGTTCGGGCCCATCAGGGCATGGACCTTGCCCTTCTCGACGTCGAGGTCGAGCCCACGCAGGATCTGCTTGTCCTCGGCGCTCACGTGCAGGTTACGAATCTCCAGCTCAGCCAATTTGACTCCGTTTCTGGTTTAAAAAGTTCGGATCAGGCGGCGCTGACGACGGCGGCCTCAGAGCGCCCCTGGGGGCTCGAGAATTCGACCAGCTCGGCCAGCGTCGTGCCCGCGAGGGCCTTGGTCACGCCACCCTGCACGCGTGTCCAGAGAAGCTTTGTCGCGCAGGCGCGATCGCCGTCGCTCTCGTGCGAGCAGAGCACTTTGCCCTCCGGCGTCTCGTGAAAGCACTCCATCGGGGCGATCTGGCCTTCCAGCGCCTCGACCACGGCATCCATCGAGATCTCCTCGGCCGGCTTCGCCAGGCAATAACCGCCGTGGGCGCCGCGGGTCGAGGTGACGAGGCCGGCCTTGCGCAGTTTCGCGACCAGGTGCTCGAGATAGGAGAGCGGCAGCCGCTCCGCCGTGGCGACGGAGCTGAGGGAGATCGGCGTCGACCCCGGCTGCCGGCCCAGCTCGACCATCAGGCGCACCCCGTACTCGGCTTTTGTCGAGAACAGCATCTGACCTAAATCCTACTGAAGCGGTCGGTTATGGTGGTCCGAGGTCCGGCTGCGCCATAATCAGCTGACAACGACGGAGGAGCAATCGCGGCATGAGCACCACCAAGCAGTCGACATTCGGGGCGACGATCCGCACCACGATCCTGCTGGCATCGCTTTCGGGCCTGCTGGTCGTGATCGGGGCGTTGATCGGCGGGCCCAGCACGGCAGCCCTCTTCCTCGGCTTCGCGCTGCTGATCAACCTGGGCTCCTACTTCTTCAGCGACAAATTGGCGCTGGGAATGAGCCGGGCCAAGCCTGTCTCCGAAGCCGAAGCGCCGAAGCTCTACGAGGCGGTCCGCGAACTGACGACCCGTGCCGGGCTGCCGATGCCGCGCCTCTATGTGATCCCCCAGGACCAGCCCAACGCCTTCGCGACTGGACGCAATCCGAAGCACTCTGCCGTAGCGGTTACCCGCGGGATCCTCAGCCTGCTCTCCGAGGACGAGCTGCGCGGCGTGCTCGCTCACGAGCTGACCCACATCCGCAACCACGACATCCTGATCCAGTCGGTCGCCTCGGCGATCGGCGCCGCGATCACCTACCTCGCCTACATGATGCTCTGGTTCGGCGACGACAACAACTCGCCGCTGGGCCTGGTCGCCTCGCTGGCGATGTTCCTGCTGGCTCCGATCTCGGCCACGATCATCCAGCTCGCGATCTCGCGCCAGCGCGAGTACGCGGCGGACGCCGGCGGCGCTGAAATCTGCGGCAACCCCGAGTCCCTGGCCAGCGCCCTGCTGCGCCTTGAGGAAGGCGCCAAGGCGAAGCCGATGAAAGTCAACCAGGCCGCCGAGCCGCTCTACATCGTCGCCCCCTTCAAGGGCAAGGGCATCGCCGGGTTGTTCTCGACCCACCCTCCGATCGAGGAGCGGGTCAAAAGGCTGCGCCAGATGCGCCCCAGCCTCGGCTAGGTGTAGTTCCTCAGAACGTTGTTCATCCGGGCCTCCTTGAAGGCTGGGGGTGCGAGCCACCCACCCCAAAGGAGAACCCGGATGAAGATCCACGCTAACGCCCGCACCTGTCCGAACAGCCGCAAGCTGTTGGTCAAGCGGA
>DATCBF010000177.1:0-3435 GCA_036512025.1 Solirubrobacterales bacterium | reverse complement strand
GCCGGTAATCGTCGGCGTCGAGGGCTTGCCGGTGGATACGGGGTAGATCGCGAACGGCTTGTCACCCTTGGTCAGGACGAGGACCTGCTTGGCGAGCGGCACCTCGGCGTGCTCACCGGCCTTCGGGTAGCGGACGTGGTAGCCGCCGCGGCCGCCGAAGGCGTCTTTTACGAGGCCGGCGCCGGCGCGCTCGTCGCGGGTCATCCCGTTCACTTTGCGGTAGGCCAGCACCTCGCGCCCGAGCCGGCCGTTGAAGCAGGAGCCGCCGCCGGAGGCGTAGCCCATCTTCGCCATCGCGCTTTTGAAGCCCTTGACGACGTTGCCGCACTCGCCCGCCCGCAGGCTCGGGAAGCTGACCCGCCAGCTCTTGCGGACCGTGGTGTCGCCGCCGAGAACCTGGTTGGCGACATGGGTGGCGCTGGCGGCGTACTTACCGTCTTCGCGGACGACGATGCCGGCACGAAAGAGGCCGAGATCGCCGCCACCCTTGCGCACATTTACGTTGCGGGTGAGGAGCTTGTGCGAGTTGAGGTAGAAGCTGACCGCGACCTTCTGGCCGGCCTCGAACGGCTCGATCGTGCCGGTCACAGGGACGGCGCCGAAGATCTCCGCCTTGCCGCCCTTGAGGTGGCCGACCTTGATCTTCACCGTCGCATCGGGGGGAGCGACTTTGACTGGGGGAGCCGGCGCCGCAACGGCGGCGGCCGGCAGCGCCAGCAGAGCGGCGCACAGTGCGGCGGGGGCGAGACGGCGACTCACCGGCGGAATGCTACTGGCCGAGTAGGGCGATGGAATTGTTCAGCACATGCAGCAGGATCCCCGGCAGGATCGAGCCGGTCTTCTCGTAGAGAAGGGCAAGTGTGAAGCCGAAGAAGATCAGCGGTGGAACGGCGCTGATCCCGGTTGTGGCGTGCAGGCCGCCGAAGATCGCGCCGCTGATCAGAGCCGCGACGATCCGCGGCCAGCGCTCGCGCAGGCCGCCGAACAACATCCCCCGGAAGCAGACCTCCTCGCTGACCGGCGCCGCGATGACGATCAGAAAGACCTGGATCGGAATCGCGCCGAGCTTGTCGGCGATGTCTTCCTGATGGGGTTCGCCGATCGCGATCGTGTAGGCGACGGAAAAGAAGAGGTAGGCGCCGATCGCCACCGCCATCCACTTCAGCGAGGACGGCTTGAAGCGCCGCACCCCCAGCCTGCTCAGCACCTCGCGAAACGACGATGCGCCGCGCTGCGCCGCGATCAGCATCGGCACCATCAGGAAGCCGACGGCGGTGGCGAGCTGGACGAAGGCGTCGGCCCAGGTGCTGAGGTCCTCGCCGCTCTTGGGGTGATCGATGACGATCGCGGGAATGCCGAGGACGACACCGGTGCCCAGCGCCAGGAAGACACCCAGAAGCGCGACCAGAGCACCCCAGTTCGAGTAAGGAAAGGACGGCTTCGAGAGCGCGCCGACGTCCCCCGCGGCTAAGTTGGAGTCCATGTCACCGCAAGTCTCACAGGTCTCGCGCTCGACCAAAACGCGCCTGCGCATCCTCCGCCGCCTGATCCTGCTGGCCGTCGTCCTCGTCCTCGCCGCCCTGGCGCTGAGCCAGTTCACCGAGCTGAAGCGGCTGGCGACCGGCATCCTCGCCTCGACCGCCGTGATCGGCCTGATCATCGGCTTCGCCGCTCAGCACACGATCGGCAACATGGTTGCCGGGGTGCAGCTGGCGGTGACCCAGCCGATCAAGATCGGCGACCAGATCGAGTTCGAGGAAGTCAGCGGACGCGTCACCGACATCACCCTCTCCTACACCTATGTGAACCCCGGCGACGACAGCTCGGTCGTCATCCCCAATCAGATGCTGCTCGACGGGATCATCCACAACCTCTCGACGGGGGAGACGCAGGGCTGACCGATCCCGGCTCCGAGACGCCGCGGAAGTACCCTGCAGTCGATGACGCAGCGCAGTCGCCGACGCCAACGGGCGCGCCGTGGTGGCGTGACCGGCAAGCTCCTGTTTATCGGCGGCGGCATCCTCGCCGTGGTCGCGATCGCGGCGATCGGGGTCGCCTCGGCGGTGCTCGACGTCGCCGCAAAGGCTCCCTCGCTCGCCTCCTGCAAGCCGATCGACAAAGGCGGCAACTCGACCATCTATGCCGCCGACGGCAGCAAGCTGGGGACGATCGCCTCCGAAGAAGCGCGCACCCCGATCTCACTCAAGCGGATCCCCAAGAACCTGCAGATGGCGACGATCGCGATCGAGGACCAGCGCTTCTACGAACACGGCGGCATCGATACAGAGGGCATCTTGCGCGCCGCCGTCAAAGACCTCGAAGCCGGCGAAGCGGTCGAGGGTGGATCGACCATCACCCAGCAGCTGGTCCGCAACCTCTGCATCGATGACCCCCGCCGCAACCTTGAACGCAAGATCATCGAAGCGAAACTGGCGATCGAGTACTCCGAACGCCATTCCAAGCGCGAAATCCTCGGCCAGTACCTGAACGTCGCCTCCTACGGGACGATCGAAGGCAGCACCGCGGTCGGCGTCCAGGCCGCCGCCGAGATCTACTTCTCCAAGCCGGCCCGGAAGCTGGCCCTGCCCCAGGCGGCCCTGCTAGCCGGCCTACCCCAGGCCCCCTCCGACTACAACCCCGTCCTCAACCCGCGCGCGGCGCTCGAGCGCCGCAACGAGGTGCTGGGAAAGATGTCAAAGCTCGGCTATATCTCCCACAAAGAAGCGCTCGATGCCACCGGGCGCGGACTTGAGCTCGACCTCTCGAACTCCTACTTCAAGCACCGTCAGCCCTACTTCTTCGACTACGTCGAGAACAAGCTGATCGAACATTACGGGGTCAACACGGTCCGCAAAGGCGGGCTCAAGGTCTTCACGACCCTCGATCCCAAGCTGCAGAAGGTCGGCCTCGAAGCGATGCGCTCGGCCCTGCCCTACTCGACCGACCCCTCCTCGGCGCTGGTCTCGATCGACCCCCGCAATGGCGACATCGAGTCGATGGTCTCCAGCTCCAACTACAGCCAGAGCCAGTTCAACCTCGCCGCGCAGGGCCATCGTCAGCCGGGCTCGACCTTCAAGGCCTTCGTCCTCACCACCGCGATCAAGCAGGGAATCGACCCCTACACCACCTACTACACCTCCAAACCGCTCGACCTCAACCTGCCCGAGTGGGGGCACTGGACCGTCCACACCGCTGACGAGGGCTATCAGGGCACGATCAACCTCCAGCAGGCGACGGTCACCTCCGACAACACCGTCTTCGCCCAGCTCGACCTCGACGTCGGCCCCCAGAATGTCGCCGCCACGGCGAAATCGATGGGGATCACGACTCACCTCGACGGGATCCCAGCCGAGGGGATCGGCGGCCTCCGGCTCGGCGTCTCGCCACTGGAGCTGACCGACGCCTACGCGACGCTGGCCTCGGGGGGCATCCACC
>DATCBF010000176.1:0-8551 GCA_036512025.1 Solirubrobacterales bacterium | reverse complement strand
GGCGGAGAGAAGGCCACGGGACCGGTGGCCGAAAGATCGGGCGACGCCGAAGCCCTCGCCAAGGACAAGCAGAAGGCCGAGCTCAAGCCCGGCGCGCCGGCGCTCACCGCCTCCGCGCTGGTCTCGGCGGGCGACGCGATCTGCGGTCGCAGTCAGGAAGCGTTCAAGGCCGCGACCGCGCGCTTCCCCGAAGGCGAGAACGAACCCGACCCCGAATATTCGGCTGAACTTAATAAAATCTCAACGCGTGCTGTCGCCGAATTCAACGACCTGACGCCGCCCCCGAACTTGAGCAGGGCTTTCAAGGCCTACGTGAAGGCGCAGGAACGTGTCCACCTCTATGACGAGCAGGCGCTGAAGGCAGCCGCAAAGGATCACTTGGCCTCCTACCTGAAGGCAAGGGAAAAACGAGATGACGGGGTCGAAGAACGCCATCAGCTGGCCCAGGCGGTCGGCTTCGAAGTCTGCAGCGCCAACACCGGTTGAGACCGAACGGAGGAGTATCCACTTGAAGACCAACACGGCCTATCTCACCTTCAACACCAGCGGTCGCCGCGAGTTGATCCGGATTACCGAGGAGGTGCAGGCGGTCGTCGAGGAGGCCGGCATCGCCGAGGGCATGGCGCTCGTCTCGGCGATGCACATCACGGCCGGGATCTGGGTCAACGACGACGAGCCGGGCCTGCACGAGGACACGCTTGAGTGGCTGGACAAAATCGCCCCTCCGAGTTGGCGGCCACCGGCCAACGAGGTCGCCGAGGCGTTGCTCCCGGAGGGCGGTGACTACCGCCATCACCGCGGTGGTGAGGACAACGGCGATGCCCATTTCAAGAACCTGCTCGTCCACCAGCAGTCGATCCTGCCGGTTACCGCGGGTCGACTCGACCTCGGCCCCTGGCAGCAGGTCTTCTACTGCGAGTTCGACGGACGGCGGCCGAAGCGGGTGGTGATCAAGGCGATGGGGGAGTGAACCCTCTTTAAGTTACTGCTTACGTAAGTATCTGCTTAAATAGGTGCCGTGAGTTCGAGCGCTTCCCCTCGGATCGACATCGACCGCGCCGCGCGGGCGATTGCCGAGCCCCGCCGCCGCGAGATTCTGGAGCTGGTTCGCGAGCGGGAGCTGAGCGCCGGGGATATCGCCGCCCGCTTCGATGTCTCGCGGCCCGCCGTCTCCCAGCACCTGACGGTGCTGCGCGGGGCCGGGTTGCTGGAGGAGCGTCGCGAGGGCACCAGCCGCCTCTACCGGGCACGACCCGAGGGCCTGGCCGGGCTGCGTGACTTCTTGAACGGATTCTGGAGCGATCGTCTCGAGCGGCTGAAGCTCGCCGCCGAGCTGGAGCAGCAAAGGAGGGACAAACGTGCCAAGCGCAGAGACAAAGGCCGGGGCCGAGGTGGTAATTCACATCGAGGCGGAGCCTGAGACCGTCTTCGACTTCTTTACCGACCCCGACAAGATGATCCAGTGGATGGGCCGTTCGGCCGAGCTCGATCCCCGGGCCGGGGGGCGCTTCCGTTGTGACATCAACGGCGAGAGCATCGCCGCCGGTGAGTATGTCGAGCTCGACCCGCCGCGGAAGGTCGTCTTCAGCTGGGGCTGGGAAGGGGAGGACTCGGTCACCCCGCCCGGCTCGAGCACGGTGGAAATCCTGCTCGACGCCGATGGCGACGGCACCCGGATGCGGCTGATCCACCGTGATCTGCCGAATGCCGAGTCGGCTGAGCGCCACAGTCACGGCTGGGACCACTACGCCGCGCGACTTTCCACGGCCGCATCCGGTGGCGACCCCGGACCGGATCCCTGGGCCACGCCCGAGGGCGCGGCCGGCAGCAAATGACCGAAGCAACTACGAAAGGACGCAACTGATGGGCAATCCGACGATGTGGTTCGAGGTGGCGGGCAAAGACCGCGAGGCCTTGAAGGGCTTCTACTCGAGCCTGTTCGACTGGCAGTTGACCGACATGGAGGCGATGCCCTACACGACCGTCGACACCGGTGGCGAGGGCATTCCCGGCGGCATCGGCTCGGCGCCGGAGGGCGATGAGGGCCATGTCACCTTCTATGTGAAGGTCGATGACGTCGATGCGGCGTTGAGCAAGGCCGAAGGCCTGGGCGCGACGAAGATCATGGGCCCGATGGATATCCCCAGTGGCCAGATTGCCATGATCGCCGACCCCGAGGGTCACCGCATCGGCTTGATGACGCAGGCCGGCTGAGCGGTCGGGGAGCGCTTCGAAGGCCGGGGCGCTCCCCGTCTCGCGTCGACAGATTGGTTGGGCCAAGATGGGCCGATGGAGAACCTTGACGTCGGACTGGAAGGCTCGATCGTGACCCTGGAGCCGCTTGTCGCCGAGCATGCCGATGAGCTCTGGCAGGCGGCGCAGGACCCGGTGATCTGGGAGTGGCTCGCTCATATCGGCAGCAGCCGCGAGTACTTCGACCGCTGGTTTGAGATGGCGCGGGCGGCGACGGAGGAGAAAAGGGAGGGCGTCTTCGCGACCCGCGATCGAGGCAGCGACGAAATCGTCGGCAGCACCAGCTACATGAGCGTCCGCCCGGCGGACCACGTGGTCGAGATCGGCTCGACCTGGCTCAATCCGAGCGCATGGGGCAGCGGCGCCAACATCGAGGCCCAGCTGCTGATGCTGGCCCACGCCTTCGACACCCTCGGCTGCCTGCGGGTCGAGTTCAAGACCGACTCCCGCAACACCCGCTCCCGCGCCGCTCTTGCCGCGATCCCCGCCCAGTTCGAGGGCGTCATGCGCAAGTACAAGATCACGCCCGACGTCGGTGTTCGCGACTCCGCCTACTACAGCGTCATCGACGAGGAGTGGCCGCAGGTGAGGGCCAACCTCGAGCGCCGCCTCGCTCAGTCCGGCTCGCCCTCGAAATAGTCGAGCTGGGGCTCGGTCGAGAGCATGTAGGCGATCGCCTCCGGCGTGCCCCACTCGCCACCCTGAGCGGAGATCCGGTCGCTGTCGGGATACTCGATCACGTCGGCGAGGGCCTTGGAGCTGAGGATGAGGAAGCGGGCGACCGCCTCGCTGTTATTGGTCAGCTGGTGTGCTCCTGCGCGGCCCGGGGCACAGGCGACGACCTCGCCCTCGGCCAGCTCCCGCTCACCGTCGGGGGTGCGCAGGGTCGGCGCGCCTTTGATGACGACGATGACCTCCTCGATCCCAAAATGGGCGTGGTAGGGAAGGTTCTTCTTGCCGGGGTCGAGCTCGTAGACCGTCAGTCCGAGCTGGGTCATCCCGGCGGCGGCCCCGACCCGGGTCCCGCGCACGGCGAATCCCCCATGCTCGATCGAGCGCTGCCACTCCTCTGTGTAGATGTTCGGTCGCTCTGTCTCGCTCACCGGTCCTCCTCGTCTTGGCGGTGCAATGAATGGAGCCTCGACGGCACCCTAGCCCCAGCTGAGATCCGGCCTTTCGTAAACTCGTCACCTCGTCCAACGGAAGGAAACGTCGATGGAGCGGTGGACGCGCGCCGTCATCGCAAATCGCAAGAAGGTCCTCGTCGCCTGGCTCGTGCTCTTCGCGCTCGGCGGCTACGGAGCGTCCCATCTCGGCGACCTGCTGAGCAACCGCTTCAGCGTCCCCGGATCGGAGTCCGAACGGGGCCTCGATCTGCTGAAGGAACGCTTTAACGAGCGCGGCGACGGCGCCTTCACGCTGGTCCTGCAGAGCAGGCGCTCGATCGTGGCCGCGAGGCCACGAGGGGCGGATGGCCCGCCGGCCCCCGTCGTCTCGCCGGCCTTCCGGCTGAAGGCGGCGGGGATCGCCACGAAGGCCGCTTCCGCCGTCGACGGCGCCCGGCCCGGCCCGATTCTCTACGCCTCGCCACATCTCGCCTACGTCCAGATCAACACGCCGCTGGAAAACGCGGACGCGGCCGCGAAGACACCCGACATCCGGGCCGCCACGCCGCGGCTGCCTGGCGTCACCACCTATCTCTCCGGGTTCCCGGCGATCAATCACGACACCCAGAAGATCTACAGCGAAGACCTTGGCAAGGGGGAGACGATTGCGATCCCGATCGCCCTGATCGTGATGGCCTTTATGTTCGGGACCCTGGCCGGGATCGCGGTGCCGCTCGCCTTCGCCCTGGTCACGATTCCCTCGACCCTGGGCGCGGTCTGGATTTTCGCCCACTTCATGGACATGGCGATCTACGTCACCAACATCGTCTCCCTGATCGGGCTGGCGATCGCGATCGACTATTCGATGCTGGTCGTCTTCCGCTATCGCGAAGAGCTGGAGAAACACGACTCCGCCCAGGAGGCCCTGGTCGAGACGATGAAGACCGCCGGCCGGGCGACGCTGTTCTCGGGCGCGGTGGTGGCGGTCGGCCTCGCCCTGCTCGTCTTCATGCCGCTGCCCTTCATGCGCTCGATGGGGGTCGGCGGGCTGCTGGTGCCGCTCTTCTCGATCGCCGCCGCGGCGACCTTCCTGCCGGCGCTGCTGGCGGTGATGGGGACGAGGGTGAACAGGTTCCGCGTGATCCCGAAGTGGATCCTCGAGAACCGCGCCTCTGGCAAGCCGGGGGCCTGGAGCCGCCTTGCGCACTCGATCATGCGACGCCCGATTCCCTATCTCGTCGTCGCCGGCGGCCTGATGATCGGCCTGGCGCTTCCCGCCCTCAAGCTTCATCTGACCAGCGGCGACAACCGCGGCGTCCCCCTGACCAAGGAGTCGACCAAGGGCTTCGCGCTGCTGCGCGACACACTCGGCCCCGGCGCCCTGGCGCCGAACCAGATCGTGATCGAAACCGGGCGCCACGGCGGCGCCTACTCGGCGCCGGTCGTGGCCGCCGAGAACCGGCTGATAGCGGAGCTGCGCCGCGATCCCGAGGTCGAGCCGGCGACGATCCAGGCGCCCTCGTTGTTGCCGCCGGGCCCGCGCGGGAGGCTGGTGGCCGAGCGCGACAGCCTCGTCGACAAAAGCGGCCAGATCATCCAGATCCGAGTCGCCGGAGAAGGCGACTCGGGAACCGAGTCGGCGCAGGACCTTGTCCACCGCATCCGCGACACCTACATCCCGGACGCCCATTTCGGCCGTGCCGAAGTGATCCTGACCGGCGCCCCGGCTTTCGGCGTCGACTTCGTCCACGTCGCCTACGGCGCCTTCCCCTGGCTGATCCTCGCTGTCCTCATCCTCTCCTACCTCTTGCTGCTGCGCGCCTTCCGCTCGGTCGTGCTGCCGCTCAAGGCCGTGCTCCTCAACCTGCTCTCGGTCAGCGCCACCTACGGTGTCTTGGTCCTGGTCTTCCAGGAAGGGCTGCACTCGACCCTCGGGCTACACGGCACGCCCCAGATCGACGCCTGGATCCCGATCTTCCTCTTCGCGATGCTGTTCGGGCTCTCGATGGACTACGAGGTCTTCCTCCTCTCCCGCATTCGCGAGGAGTGGGACAAGCGCCACAACAACGAGGAAGCCGTCGCCTACGGCCTCGAGCACACCGGGCGGATCATCACCGCGGCGGCGCTGATCATGATCGCGGCCTTCTCCGGCTTCACCTTCGGCTCCTTCGTCGGCCTGCAGGAGTTCGGCATGGGCCTCTCGGCGGCGATCCTGCTCGACGCGACGATCGTCCGCGCGATCCTGGTCCCGGCCCTGATGAAGCTGCTCGGAGACTGGAACTGGTATCTGCCCAAGCGGGTCGAGCGGGTCCTCGATCGCACCCGCTCACATCCGGTCGAGGCCGAGTCGGGATAGGAAGCGGCGCCGTTCCGCGTTTGCTGGTTTGACCACACTCTGGTGTGGTGAGCTCAGCAAACGCGTGTCTCTTCCCGGTTAGTCTTTTTTGTCGCCTAGGTGGGTGACTCGTTCGGCCTGGTGGCGCGCTTCTTCTGTCGCCTCCCTGGTTGCGGCCAGCGCCTCGTCCCTGGCGGCGGTCAGCCCCTCGCTCGGCTTGCCGCCGACGATGTCGCGGAAGGCGTTCTTGAAGCGTTCGCTGCGTCGGTCGGGGGGGAAGCGCTTGGCGGACTTGGCCTGCTTCTTGGGGTGTCGCTCTCCATAGCGGCGCCGCGCCCAGGGCGAGCTCGGCTTGCCTATCCGCCAGGCGCCGTAGATCGCGATCGGGAGGATGAAGAAGCCGATCGCCCCGTGCAGGAGGCGCTGCTTGGCGAAGCAGATCGCGACCATGGCGAAGACGAAGAGCGCCCCGAGCAGACTTCCGATCACCTGCTGCGGGGAGCTGGTGTCGAAGCTGAAGGGAGTGAACCCGAGCAGGAGCAGCAGCATCCCCGCGGCGGCGATCACGGTCGCGTCGATCGAGCTGCGGCCCAGCTCTGCCCAGTAGACGTCATCGAGGTAGACCCAGAGCGCGAACTCGTCGATTGTCAGCCCGGCGCCGACTCCGAAGGCGAAGGCGAAGATCTCGACGTAGGGGCTGTGTCCAAGGGCGCCGAAGCCCAGCGCCCCGGCGATCATCATCGTCACGATCCCGAAGACGAGGTGGTGGACGTGGACGCCACCGTCGCTGACGATGCTGCCCGGCCACCACTGGAACCGAGGGCTGCGCATCATCCGGGTGCTCATCCTGATGAAGGCGAAGGAGAGGATGAAACCCGCCAGCACCAGGAAGAGGCCCTGCTCGTCGTGTTCGACCAGGTGGTCCCAGAACTCCGAGACGAAGGAGGCGGTGATCATGCCGCCGCCGGCTGCGGCTGTCGGAGTGGGGCGGAGGGGTCCTTTTCGGCGATCAGGTCGATCGTCAGCAGCACCGCGGCAACCGCGTAGATCGGGGTCAAGAGGATGTTGGAGAACGACTCCGAGAACCACTCGGCGGGGAGGGAGTTTCCGAGCAGGTGGTGGGTGAGCGAGGTGGCGAGGTTGGCCAGGCTGTCGCCGGCCAGCTCGATCGGGACCAGGACCCAGAAGACGAGCCAGAAGCGACCGCGGACCAGGCGCATGCTGCGGGCAAAGGCCGACCTGATGCCGCGTCCCTCGATCTCGACCACCGGGCCGGAGAGGCCGAGCCAGACGAAAACGATCGCCCCCGGCGCGACAAAGAGGACGATCCCGATCGAGACGATCAGGGTGTAGAGGATGTCGACCGCGATCAGGCGCCTGTATCTGAGGCGGCCGGCAATCTCGCGCAGCGACGGCGGCCGGCCACCGTGTGGGTGGGTCAGGGCCACGGCCACCGCGCCGCTGTAGAAGACCTCGCCGATCAGGCCGGTGCCGGCCAGCGCCAGGGTCGCGGTGACGATGGCGGCGACCTCCAGGCCGGTGTCGACGTTGAGCGAGCTGATTTCGAAATGGACGGTGATCGCGTCGATCAGCCCCAGCGGTATGAAGACGATCATCCCCAGCAGCAGGAGGAACGGCGCCCACCGCGCGTAGGTGCGGGCGATCCGGAGGTAGAAGCTCGCCACGGTCTTGACGTGGCGGATCACGGACGCCGTCGTCGTCCTGGCCTGGCGCGGCCGCGGGCTTCCAGCCTTGGTTGGGTCGACTCGGAGGGCGCGACGCGTCGCAGTCCGAGCAGCTGGGGAAGCAAGAGCTCTTCGATGCATCCGCGGTGCCAGTGGTGGTGGTCGGTTCCCCCGAGGCGCCGCACGTATTGGACGATCACGTGGTCGCTGCCGATCTCGATGTCGCCGTGGCAGCCGGGACAGCGATAGAGCTTTTGCGAGATGCCGCGGATCAGCCAGGCCTCATCGCCTTCCTCGGTGCGACCGCTCAGGCTCCAGCGGGTGCTGGGGAGCCCGGCGAACTGGCCCACGGGATCAGCGCCTCGACAGCCAGGCGAAGCCGGCGGCCATTCCGACGTTGGCGAGGCCCGCGAGGCGCAGGCCGAGCTTTGCTCCCGGGCGACTCACCGCCGGCGACTCCGACCAGAGAGCGTCGGTTGCGATCTCGGTCCCACGCAGCCATGCCAGGGCCCACCAGTCGCGGGGCTCGCCACGATGGGCGGCGACCGCGTGGGCGGCGGCGAAGGTGAGCCAGATCGGCCCACAGCGACGGAAGAGGTGAGCCGCGTCGGGAGACGGCTCGTCGTGACCGAGCACCTTAAGAGTCGTCTCGGGGGCAGCGATCGCGGCCGTGCCGAGCACCAGGTCGAAGGCGACCATGTTGCGATTGGTGAGGCGCAGAGCCTGTTCGAGCGTCATCGCTGCGTCAATCCAACCAGATCGAGGCCGACGGGGAGGAGGTGACTTTCGCCAAGAGGCAAGTGTCGCCTGAAGGGAAACCCGGCGACTCGGCGAAATGTGCCGCCGTGACCAAGACTGCGACGAAATCAACCCCCCGGCTCAAAAGCCTTTCCGAGTACATCCAGGAGCGCTTCGACGAATTCTCGCGCTCCCAGAAAGACGTTGCCCGCTACATCGTCGACCATCTCGACGAGGCGGCTTTCCTCACCGCCGAGGAGTTGGCCCGGAGAGCGAGCACCTCGTCATCGACGGTGGTGCGCTTCTCCCAGGCCCTCGGCTTCGAGGGTTACCCGGAGTTGCAGCAGGCCGCGATCGAGGAGTACCGCAACTCGATCGCCGGCAATAGCAACGGCTCCGCCAGTAGTCGCGCTCTCTTTTCCTTCGATCACTCC
>DATCBF010000175.1:0-2786 GCA_036512025.1 Solirubrobacterales bacterium | reverse complement strand
GCCTTTCCGTGAGGGGGAAGGCCCGCAGCCTCATTAGCCCGCACGCGGTTCAGCAGGCGGCGGTCTGCCTGCGCCTGGGGCTGGGAGGCGTGAAGTTGGCCCTGCAGCTCCGCCAGCCGCGCGGCCTTGGTCGCTGCGCTTCGCCGGGTCGCCTCATCGAGGCTCGAGGGATCCTGGCGCAGGCTCTGGACCTCGGGGTCCTCGCGCAGGACACTCGCCTCACGCTCCACTGCCGAGTGCGAGCTCTCCCGTGACTCCGCGTTGGCGGTGGCGACCTCGAGCCGCTGGTGGGCCTGATCGTTTAGGTCGTGATCGGCGCCCTCGCGGCGATGGTGGGTCTCTTCGTCGTGGCGCTGGCGCCCCCGCTCACGACGCTCCTCGCGGAAGTTGCCGATCGCGCTCTTGGCCCCTTTGGCGATCCTGTAGCCGAGATAGCCGCCGGCGAGGGTCCGGTATAGACCCGCGCCGCGATCCCCCGACGGGTCGACCTGGAAAAGGGCGAGGTATTTCTCGCGCGAGAGGAAGACCGCCCACCAAAACGCCATTACCGCGACCAGGCCGAGCGTCGGCGAAGTGCGGCCGATCGCCGAGCCGATCACGCGCGAGCCGAGCAGGACGATCCCGAGCAGGCCGGCGAAGATCAGCTTGGCGACAATCGCCCCCAACAGGGCGGTCGCCCACCTGGTGAAGGCGTTTCGCCCAGCCTGGCCAAAGACCGGGAAGAACAGCGCCAGCGGGGTGGCGAGGACGAGGACGAAGGAGGACGCCGTCGCCATCACCAGCTTCATCGCCAGCCACAGCAGGAGCAGCAGCCCGCCGATCAGGCCGATGGTGAAGATCAGCACCATCACCATCCGGGTGAGGACGCCGTTTCGGCCCTGCATCGCGACTTTGTCGGGCGCCGCGCCGCTGGTGCCGCCCCCGATATTGAGCTGCGGACCGATGTTCAGCGGCAGCCCGACATGTTCGTCGGGTTCGCCGTTGTAGTAGTCCCAGAGCTTGTCTCGGGGGCCGCTCTGTGGGCTGAAGCGCAGATAGAGATCGCGGATGGTCGGCGCCGAGCCGAACAGCACCGTGAGGTCGCGCTGCAGCGTTCGGCTCGCCTCTTCGTCATTGGAGGGAAGGCTGGCGATCAGCTGCTGGGTGAAAACGTCGCCAAGGTCAAGGCCTCCCCGAGCGGCTTCAAGCGCCGCTTCGGAAGGTTTCGCCGTCATGCACCAGTGGACATCGGAGAAGTCCATGGCGCAGAACGGCACCGCGGTCATCTGGTTCCAGACCAAGGCCATCGCGTCGTTGTAGGAACGCACCGGTGCGCTGACATGTCCCGAGGACGGCGCCGCGACGGCGGCCAAAGAAGCGCCGTTGACTGCTTCGGCGACCCTGCCCACCGTGTCTCGCGGCGAGTGGATGATCCACAGCCCGGCAAGCATCATCACCAGCGCCATCAGCATCCCGACCAACGTCTCGCCGGTCTTGCGGCGAACCAGCCCGTTGTAGAGGCCCCAGCCGCCGAGGATCACAAAGAGCGTTGAGAGCCAGGGCGAGGTCAGGTTGTTGAAGAAACTGGTGAGCCCCGTCCCGATCTGGCTCAACATCCGGTTGTCGGTGAACGGGCTGAGCGAGAAGGCGAAGCCCAAGATGATCAGGCAGCCCTTGAGCATCATCAGCAGCACGAGCCAGATCACCGAGAGCAGCTGCAAGACGAAGGAGACCGCGGGGACGAAGAGGGAGCTGATGAAGCCACCCGATTCGATGTGGATATCCCAGCCGTAGTTGCCGACCGGGTAGGCGGCCTCCGGGGAGTGCGAGGAGCGACAGTTGCGAATCTGGCGCGCGCTCAACTTGTCGGGTTCCCCGCAGAGCGGATTCTCGATCCCAAGCACCGCCGTGGGGTCAAGCGAGCCGCCGTAGGGGATGGTCGCCGGCGGCGTCGCTTCGCCAGCCGGCGCACTACCGGTCGCAACACCTCGTTTGCCTTTGCCCGCGCCCCCTTCCTGCTTGCCTTTGCCCTGCCCCCCGGCTCCGCCGGCCGCCTTGGCGGAGTTGTAGGCCTTCCAGTGGACTTCCGTCCAATAGCCGACTTCGCCCTTGCAGTAGACAGGGTTCGTCGCGTCCGCAACCGGGGGGTTGAACTCGCCCTTGCAGACTTCGAAGACGGTGCCGCGCAGATCGCTCGCGTAGACGCGAATCAGCGTGACCTGCGGAGCGGCGTTGGCCGCGGCGGCGAGCATGAGGGTGAAGGCGAAGACCACGAGCGCGATCGCCAGCCGCCGCCGGGCGCTGAAGCGCTCAGGCCGGCACATCGGCGACCTCCTCCTCCCCATCCGCCCCGGTGCCGGTGCGCGGCGGCGGAGTGCCGAACAGCGAAAAAAGGCGTCGCTCGCACGGGTCGGTCTGAAGCGGCACCGACTGCCCGTCGATGTCGCGGTAGTAAAAGCGCCCCGCGTTGAAGCCCAGGAAGCGCTGGATCAGTGCCGGGTCGTCGTCATCGAGGCGCTGCTGGCGGGCCGAGCGGCGCGCTTCCTCCTCTGTCTCCACGCCGCCGGAGAAGTAGGCGCCGATCAGACCCTCGATCTCTTCGGCGTCGACGACCTGCTGCGTGGAGAGCAAGAGACTGAGGTTCTGGGAGCGGCTGAGCCGCGAGGTACGGTCGAGCAGCTGGCGACCGACCGAAGAGTCAAACAGCACCCAGGCCTCATCGAGTGCGATCACCGAATGGCGCTCGGGATCGCGGGCGCACAGAGCCAGCGCGTACATCGCCACCAGCCGCAGCAGCGAGCTGCCCA
>DATCBF010000174.1:0-2010 GCA_036512025.1 Solirubrobacterales bacterium | reverse complement strand
AGGCCCCCCTCATCCCGCATCGCCCGGGGCCCGGAACCGACAAACTCGTACTCCGCCACCGTGAACCCCCGCTTGCCGAGAGACCCGGTCAGCAGGAGCGACACTCCCGGGACCAGCTTCGGCGCCACCCACGGCTGGTTGAACCAGGTGGCCTTGACCGTTCCGCTCTGGTCGCCGACCTTGACCCCGACGAAGGTCAGCTTGCCGCGGCGAAAGGGCCGCGGCGTGCTGCCCAGCACCTCGACGAGCACGGTTCCACGCGACCCCTCCTCGATCTCGGCCAACGGTCTGATCTCGCGATTGCGATGGCTGTGAGGGACGTGGAGAAGCAGATCGCCGACGGTCCTCAGGCCGGCCTCGGCCGCGACCTCGGAGAGCTTGGGGCCGACACCGTCGAGGTTCGAGAGAGGGCGATCCAGGGCACTCGGACGGGGCCAGTGGACCGGGGCCTCGCGCAACTGCGCCTTGGTGAGCTCAGTGGCTCCACCGAAAGCGCGCACTACTGAGCGGCCAGCAGCCACCACCAGTTTGGCTGGCCCCCCTCGTGGGTCTCGATCTCGACTCCGTCGGGAACGTGCGTATCGATCTCGGCGAGTGGGATCGGGGCCCCTTCGCCGGCGATCACGGTAACGATCTCGGCTCCCTCGGCGAGCTTCTGGACGGTGGTCGCGAGGGTTGAGCCGGCGCCGCCCCAGGCGACGATCTCGCCGTCGACGAAGCCGACGGCGTCACCCTGACGGAAGCGCCCCTGGGCATCGTCGCGCCCGGCCGGCGCGACTCCCCCGGTTTCGATCGCCGCCAGCGCCTGGCCCAGGCGCTCGGCGTTCTCCTCAGCCGTCCCGGCCGGGTCGAGCTCGACCAGGGCGAGCAGGCTCTCCTGCTGGGAATGGGCGGCGACGACGCGGGCGGGCTTCTCGGAGAGCTCGCAGGCCCGCTCGGCCGCCATCACCACGTTCGAGGAGCTGGGCAGGACCAGCACCTCCTCGGAGGGCACCTCGTGGATTCCCGCCAGCAACTCATAGGTGGACGGGTTAAGGGTCTCCCCTCCTGGCACCACGTGGGCGCCGAGCTCGACAAAGAGCCGCTCCAGCCCATCGCCGGCGGCGACGGCGAGCACACCGGTCCGCCCGGCTTCAAGCCGGGCGCGGCGCTCGGCCATCTGCTCGCGCATGTCGGCGACGTCGAGGTTGGTGACGCTGCCGGCGTCCTCAAAGAGCGCGACGGCCTCCTCGGGCTCGTCGGTGTGGACGTGGACCTTGAGCGTGACCTCGTCGCCGACGACGAGGACCGAGTCGCCCAGGCCCTCCAGGCGAGGGACGAAATCCCGCCCGACCAGCGCCTCGCCGGAGACGATGAAGTTGGTGCAGTAGCGAAAGCGGCTGTCTTCGTGGCGGGGGCGGCTGAGCCGCGGCGCCTCATGGTGGGAGACCTCCGGCGCCTTGGCCCCGTCGCCGCGCAGGCCGGCGACGACGCCGGCGAGGATCAGGACCAGGCCATAGCCGCCGGCATCGACCACGCCCGACTCGCGGAGGACGTCGAGCTGCTCGGGGGTCCGCTCTACTGCGCGCTCGCCGTCCTCGATCGCCCGCTCCAAGACCTCGGCCAGGATCGCGTCCTGCTGCTCGTCGGTGACGTCGCTTCCCAGTCGCTGCTTGCCGGCCTCCAGATGGGCGAGCTGACGGGCGATCGAATGGGCCATTTCGCGAAAGACGGTCAGCATCGTCCCCTCGGCCGGCTCCCGGACCGAGGCGTAGGCGGCATCGGCGGCGCTGGCGAAGGCCGAGGCGACCAGGACCGGGTCGACCAGCTCCCCAGGGCGACTCGCCAGCTCTTCGGCGGCGCCACGGACGATCTGGCTGAGGATCACGCCCGAGTTTCCGCGAGCGCCCATCAGGGCGGCGCGAGCCAGCGCCTGCACGAGCTGGGTGCGCCCGACTTCGTCGACCGTGAGGCCGCCGAGGCGATCGAGCTCCTCCATCACCGCCCGCATCGTCATCGCCATGTTGTCCC
>DATCBF010000173.1:0-2888 GCA_036512025.1 Solirubrobacterales bacterium | reverse complement strand
GAGCACCGCGAACATGTCCTTCCAGCGGATCACGACCATCGGGTCGATCCCGTTGGAGAAGAGCGAGGCGACAGCGTCGCGGGAGATCCGGTCGCCCTCGTTCTCGAGCCGGTGGATCTCGATCCAGTACTTGTCGAGGTCTTTGAATTCGGGCAGATGCGCCAAGCCCTCCGCCAGCTGCTCGCAGGCGGCGACCAGCACTTTGGTCAAGTCTTGCGCCTGGGACATCGGCGCCTCGATCTTGTAGAGGCCGAGGAAATCGGCCGCCTCCTCGGCGAAGTCGACGATGTCGTCCATCTGCGTGGCGAGGCTGTAGATGTCCTCGCGGTCGATCGGGGTGACGAAGGTCGAGTTGAGGCGCTTGATGATGTCGTGCGTGATCCGGTCCCCCTCCTGCTCGGCCTTGAGGATCTCGCGTGAGAGGCCGCCGTCATCGGGCCAGGAGTGCATCATCCGATCGAGCAGCCGCGAGGCGTTGACGGCGTTCTGACCGGCCTCAATGAAGAGGTCGAAGAAGGTGCGGTCGCGGGGCAGAAGTGAGAGGCGCACTGGCGCATCATCCTAGTGATGCAGGGAACGGACCAGGACCGCCGGAGCGACTCAGGTCGTCGCGGCGGCGAGATGCTCGGCGGCGCGAGCGGCGTGGCGGTCCCGCAGCTCAGCCTGAACGCTCCTGGTCTCTTCTCCGGCGCCGGAGAGACGGCCCCAATGGCCGTCGCTGTCGAGCTCCCAGGCATTCGCGTTCTCGGCGAAGCAGAGCGCCAGCATGTCGAGCATTTCGGTGCGTAGCTCGGGGTCTTCGACCGGCGCCACCAGCTCGACCCGGCTGTCGAGGTTGCGCGGCATCAAGTCGGCAGAGCCCATGAACACGCGGGTGTCCTCGCCGCGCTGGAAGGAATAGACGCGCGAATGCTCGAGGAAACGCCCGACGATCGAGACGACGCGGATGTTCTCCGAGATCCCCGCCACCCCCGGCCTCAGACAGCAGATCCCGCGCACGTTGAGGTCGACCCGAACTCCCGCCTGGGAGGCCGCGTAGAGCGCCCGGATGCAGCCGGCGTCGACCAGGGAGTTCATCTTCAGCGCAATCCGCGCTTCGCGGCCGGCCCGGTGCGCCTCGACCGTGGCCTCGATCTCGCCGATTATGCGGTCGCGCATCGTCGTCGGCGAGACCAGCACCTTGCGGTACTCGGCGGGACGCCCGTAGCCGGTGAGGAAGTTGAACATCTCGGCGACGTCGGCGCCGATGTCGGGATCGGCCGTGAACAGCCCGAAGTCCGTATACAGGCGGGCCGTCTTCGTGTGGTAATTGCCGGTCCCGATGTGGACGTACTCGCGCACCCTGTCGCCCTCGCGGCGGGCGACGAGGATCGCCTTGACGTGGGTCTTCAGCCCGGGAATGCCGTAGACGACATGGACCCCGGCCTCCTCCAGCGACTTCGCCCAGTGGATGTTGGCCTCCTCGTCGAAGCGCGCTTTCAGCTCGACCATGCAGACCGCCTGCTTGCCGCGCTCGGAGGCGCGAATCAGCGAGGGGACCAGCGGTGAGTCGTCGCTGGTGCGGTAGACGGTGTGCTTGATCGCCAGCACGTCCGGGTCGGAGACGGCCTGCTCGACGAAGCGCTCGACCGAGGTCGCGAAGGAGTCGTAGGGATGGTGGACGAGCAGATCGCGCTGGCGAATCGCCGCGAACATGTCGGCCGGCTCATCGTCTTCGCCCTGCAGCCGCGGCTGGGTCACCGGCGTCCATGGCGCATAGCGCAGCTCGGCGTGGCCCGGCACGTCGGCAATGTCGGTCAGGTCCGCAAGATCGATCAGCCCGTCTATGTCATAGACCTCGCGGGCCTCCAGGCGCAGGGCGTCGATCAGCTGCTCGCGCAGCTTCGGGTTCATGCCGGCGGCGATCTCGAGGCGGACGACCTCGCCGAAGCGGCGGCGGCGAATCTCGTCCTCGACCGCCTGCAGAAGGTCGTCCGCCTCATCGCTGACGGTGAAATCAGCGTCGCGGGTGACCCTGAAATAGCCGTAGTCGACCACCTCGGTGCCGGGGAAGAGAGCGTCGAGATTGGCGGCGATCGCCTCCTCCAGCGGGACAAAGCACCTGCCGCCTTCGCCGAGCGGCAGGAAGCGGCCGAGCAGCTCCTTCGGGACCTTGACGCGGGCGATGATCTCGACCCCGCTCTCGGGGTCGCGCAGCAGCACGCCGAGGCTCAGCGAAAGGTTGGAGATGTAGGGAAAGGGACGCCCGAGCCCGATCACCAGCGGCGTCAGCGCCGGAAAGACCTGCTCGTGGAAGCGGGCGTCGATCTCGCGCCGCTCTTGATCGCCGGCTGTCTCCAGTGAGACGACCCTGATCCCCTCCTCCTCCAGCGCCGGGCGCAGCTCGCCGTTGAAGCAGGCGTGCAGGCGGGTGTCCATCTCCAGCACCCGCGCCTGGATCGCGTCGATCTGCTCACCGGGCGCGAGCCCGTCGGGGCCACGGGCGTCGATGCCGGCGTCGACCTGATCGAAAAGGCCGGCGACCCGGACCATGAAGAACTCATCCAGGTTGGAGGCGTAGATCGCGCAAAACCTGACCCGCTCCAGCAGCGGCACGTCCGCTTGCTCGGCCAGCTCCAGGACCCGCTGGTTGAAGTCGAGCCAGGAGAGCTCGCGATTGAAGTAGTTGGCGGGATCGTCGATCGAGCCATCGTACTGAGACACCGTGCGCTCCCGGGCCGCTCAGGCGACGCCGGCGACGGGCGTGCGCTCGCCCGCGAACTGACCCGGTGCAAGAGTTCGGCGGTAGCCGGCGGCGAGCTGCTCCAGCGCCCGCTCCCACGAGCGCGAGCGCGCGACCCTGACCGCGGAGGCGCCGAGTTGGCTGCGCAGCGGCGGCGAGGCGGCGA